>JBBSSY010000479.1:0-3498 GCA_038241595.1 Chitinophagales bacterium
CAATGCGCCGAACACCGGCTGCCACAGCCGCTTCGTGCCGGATAATGAAATAACCCAGCTCGCCGGTTGCCCCCACGTGCGTACCGCCGCAAAGTTCCACAGAATAACAGGGATCAATGGAAACCACGCGCACGACATCACTATATTTTTCGCCGAACAAGGCCATGGCGCCCCCTGCCATCGCTTCTTCCTTCGGCATCGTCCTGACGACCACCGGGATGTTCTCGCGGATCTTTTTATTAACCATCTCCGCTATTTGGTGGAGCTCCTCATCGGTCACTTTCGAAAAATGTGAGAAGTCGAAACGCAGCTGCTCTTCATTCACCAGAGAGCCTTTTTGTGCCACATGCGCGCCCAGTACTTTTTGCAGGGCGGCGTGTAACAGGTGTGTTGCGGTATGGTGCAACTCGATGGCTTTCCGCCTCGTGAAATCAACTTTCGCCACCAGTGGCGCCGACAGATCGGACGGTAAACGGTCGGCAAACTGGATGATGAGGTCGTTTTCTTTTTTTGTACCGGTGATGGCTATTTCTTCATGGCCTGATACCAGTAACCCCGTATCACCTACCTGCCCCCCGCTTTCGGCGTAAAAAGGCGTGGCGCTTAACACGAGTTGGTAAGATTCCTTGTCCTTTGTTTTTATCTTACGGTAACGGGCAAGCGTAGTTTTGATCTCGAGGGTATCGTAACCTACAAATTCTTTAAACGTATTGTTCTGCAAGATCACCCAGTCCTGCGTATCAACCGTACCCGCGGCCCGTGAGCGATTTTTTTGTTGCTGCATTTCCGCTTCAAAGGCGGGTTCATCAATGTCGAGCGATTGCTCCCGGGCGATCAGGCGGGTAAGGTCAACCGGGAAACCGTACGTGTCGAAGAGCTCAAAGGCAGCCTTGCCGTTTATGACCGATGAACCCGCGGCAGCGGTTTCGCGGATGATGTCATCGATTTTACCGAGTCCTTTGTCGAGCGTGCGCAGGAACGATTCTTCTTCTTCCCGCACCACTTTCGCCACGAAGGCGAGCTGGTTAAACAATTCAGGGAACACCTGCCGGAACTGTTCTGCCAGCACCGGTACCAGCTGGTGCAGCAACGGTTGTTTCAGGTTGAGGTAGGTGTAATAATATCGAACAGCCCGGCGCAGGATGCGACGGATCACATAACCGGCACCGGTATTGGACGGCAGTTGTCCGTCGGCGATGGTAAATGCGATGGCCCGCAGGTGGTCGGCGATCACGCGGAAAGCGATATCGGCCTTGCTGTCTGTATGGCCATATACTTTTCCGGAAATTTCTTCGGTTGCCCTGATGGTGCCGCTGAAGATGTCCGTGTCGTAATTGCTGCTTTTTTGCTGCAGTACGCGCACGAGGCGTTCGAGGCCCATGCCGGTATCTACATGCCGTGCGGGCAAGGACTCCAGGCTGCCATCTTTTAACCGTTTAAACTGGATGAATACATTGTTCCATATCTCGATCACCTGCGGGTGATCGTTGTTGACCAGTAATTTGCCGTCCAGTTGCAGCCTTTCTTCATCGGGACGGCAATCCACGTGAATTTCGGTGCAGGGGCCACACGGGCCGGTATCACCCATTTCCCAGAAGTTGTCTTTTTTGTTGCCGGGTACGATTCGGGCGGGGTCGATCCACCGTTTCCATTCTTCCAGCGCTTCTTCGTCTTTCGGTATATTTTCCGAGGCATCGCCTTCAAAGATGGTTACGTAAAGCCGGTCGGCAGGTATCTGGTACACCTCGCGCAAGAGTTCCCAACTCCAGGCGATCGCTTCCTTTTTAAAATAGTCGCCAAAGCTCCAGTTGCCCAGCATTTCGAACATGGTATGGTGGTAGGTATCCACACCCACTTCTTCCAGGTCGTTGTGTTTGCCGCTCACGCGCAGGCATTTCTGTGTGTCTGCCACGCGTGGTGCGGGGGCATTTTTGTTACCGAGAAAAATGTCTTTGAACTGGTTCATGCCGGCATTGGTAAACAGCAATGTCGGATCGTTTTTTATGACGATGGAAGCGGAGGGAATGATCTTGTGGCCCTTCTGCTGAAAAAAATCCAGGAATGCTTTCCGTATGTCAGAACTTGTCATCATATACAATATCATTGATCCGCGGGGGGAATAATTATGTTGTTACCTGTGCCATCAAGCCGGCGCGCAGTTCGCTTTTTAGTGGTGGCAGCCACCTCGTTTTAGCATTTACGAATGATCAATTTAATGTACGTTTGCGCTTCCGGCATGATAAAATTGGTGCAAATGTACGCATTCGGAGGTTGTTGAGAACCGGTGTATCATGCGGAGTCCATGCTATGCTGTTTACCGGTTGGCTGTCGGCAACCGTTGTTTATGACCGTTCATTCTTACTGCGTAGGGATAGCATATGAAAAAAATCAAATACTTCTACAATACAAATACGCTGCGCTACGACAAGGTAGAGACGCCTTTCCGCGTGAAGCTGCTTCGCGTACTCGGCTTTTTCGCGTCATCGATCGTAACGTCGCTGATCCTTGTTTCCATTGCGTTCCGTTACCTCGATTCCCCCAAAGAAAAATTGCTGCGCAACCAGTACGAATCGATCCGGGAAAAGTATGGCACCCTGAACAACCGGGCCGTCAAACTGGAAGAGCAAATGAAGGAACTTGAAAAGCGCGACAACGACGTGTACCGGGCGATCTTTGAAGCCAACCCGATCCCGGACAGCGCCCGCGCGAAAGCGATGGAAAAGCAAAAAGAGATCAAACTGGTGCAAGGGATGGACCAGCAGGATCTCTCCGGCTCCATTGCCTCCACGTTAAACAATCTTGCGCGCAGGATGGCGTTCCAGGATAAGTCTTTTATCGAGATCCAGGGTTTTATAAAAAACAAGGAAGTGCTGCTGGCCAGAACACCCGCCATACAACCCGTGAGCAACAAAAACCTGAACCGCATCGCATCGGGTTTCGGTTACCGCATCGACCCGGTCTACAAAACCGTGAAGATGCATGCGGGGCTTGATTTTGCGGCCCCCCAGGGAACGCCTATTTATGCCACCGCTGACGGCACCGTAACGACGGCCGGCAACAGTGGCAATGGCTATGGCAATCACGTGGTGCTGCGGCACGGTTTCGGGTATGAAACGCTGTATGGGCATATGTTCCGGGTGAAGGTGCGTGTCGGCAAAAAAGTAAAACGTGGCGAGGTGATCGGTTATGTAGGCAGCACCGGCAAGTCGACCGGTCCCCATTGTCATTACGAAGTGCATAAAAATGACCGCCCGCTCGACCCGGTGTATTTCTTTTATAACGATCTTACACCGGAGCAATTCGACCAGCTGCTGAAAATGGCAGCGGCATCGAACCAGAGCTTTGATTAGAGGCGGGAGGCGGGAGGCATTGATCGGCAACAGGAAGTTGTTTAGAGACTTGTATTCGGCACGCTGATTCTTGGGTATAGGGCCATAGAGACAGGGATTATATATCATTATAAAGAAAACATATTCATGAATTCCTTCTTACCCCATA
>JBBSSY010000480.1:0-3487 GCA_038241595.1 Chitinophagales bacterium
ACCAGTTTCTTGCACACCACTTCCTCGCAGGCTGCCTGCAGGCTCATATTCCGGTATTCCATTAACGCACTGACGTCATAGGCCGCGACCGCACGGATAAAAACCTCCCCGTGACCTGTGCAGGAAATGGCGCAGGTTTTATTGTTGGCATAGGTGCCACTACCAATTACGGGGCTGTCGCCGACACGACCATATTTTTTATTGGTCATACCGCCCGTGCTGGTGGCCGCGGCAATATTTCCATGCTGGTCACAAGCCACGGCACCGACGGTACCGAATTTTTTGTTTTTCATCAGCTCATCCAGCTCCTGGTGTGTATGGTCGAGCGAGTAATTATCGGAGTCGCGGATGGCTTTCCACTGGTCATACCTGAACTGTGAGAAAAAATATTCGTCGGGTTCCAGTTTGATGCCCTGCCTTATGGCAAAATCGTTGGCGCCCTTGCCACTCAGGAAAACATGGTTGCTGTTCCGCATCACTTCCATAGCGAGTTCCACGGGGTTGCGGATATTGCGCACACCCGCTACGGCACCGGCCGAAAGGTCGCGGCCATCCATGATTGCCGCATCCATTTCCTGCACGCCTTTCTTGGTAAACACCGAACCGCGTCCTGCGTTAAACAGCATATTATCTTCCAGGATGACCAGGGCCGCTTTCACTGCGTTCACCGCGGAACCATCTTCTTCCAGCACCGCGTAGCCCGCATCCAGCGCCTGCTGCAGGCCCTGCAGGTACGCCTGTTCCAGCTCCGGCGTCATGTCTTCTTTCTGTATGGTACCGGCTCCGCCGTGGATAACGATTGTAAACATCGAGAACTAGTTTGTAGTTTATAGTTTGTAGTTTATGGTTGGTTATAAGTTTATCGTTTTACCATTTCACAACTATAAACTATAAACTACAAACCATAAACTATTCATCCTTCGCCAGGAGGAGTTTGCATTCCTCGATCAGCCGCTCCATGTTTACCGCAACGGTACCTACTTCTTCGCAGACAAGCCCGCCGGCGATGTTGGCGGTTTCAGCCATCAGGCGCAGGTCGCCGGTGGCCGCATAAACAAGGGACGCAACGGCGATCACGGTATCGCCCGCCCCCGAAACATCAGAGATATTTCGGATATGGGTGGGTATGATACCTGATTTTGTCCCGTGGAAAAAAACGCCCATTTCCGATAACGTGATTAGGGAAACCTGGTGACTTAGCTTCTTTACCAATAATTGATGGATGGTCTCAAGAGATGGCTGATCTACTGGATCGATGCTAACATTGAGCGCTTCCCTTACTTCTTTAAGATTTGGTTTAAAGATGGAAACGCCTTTATAAGCAAAGAAATTTTTTCGTTTTGGATCAACCGCTGACAGTATCCCGTGCCTGTTACAAAGTTTGATCACCTCTCGAATAATCCGTTCCGTCAGCACGCCCTTGTTGTAATCTTCAAGAATAACTACCTGTGGTTTGGATGCTTCCAGGTAACGGGACA
The DNA here is from genome assembly GCA_038241595.1 of Chitinophagales bacterium. GTDB lineage: Bacteria > Bacteroidota > Bacteroidia > Chitinophagales > Chitinophagaceae > JADCRZ01. The sequence continues at coordinate 1,479 of JBBSSY010000480.1, forward strand.
CTGCTTCGAGCAGGCGGTTTTCATCCGACTCATCAAGATCATGCGTAATCTCGGCATCAAGCCGCAACATATGCTGGCTCCTGCTAATGATGCGTGATTTATTGGTAGTGATCCGTTTCGCACTTGTCAGCAGGTTCGTCGTATCAATGCCCTCCTCTTTGAAACGGGTGATCAAGAGTTTTCCGTCGTCGTCATCGCCGATCACCGAGAACATGGCCGCTTCCACGTTGAGTGATTTTAAATTAAGCGCTACGTTGGCTGCACCGCCGAGCCGGTACTCTTTCCGGATCAGGCTGACAACCGGTACCGGTGCCTCTGGCGAAATACGTTCCACATTCCCCCACAAATAGGTATCTAGCATTACATCCCCGATCACGGCCACTTTATAGGTGCTTAAGCGATGAAACAACTCGTCAAAATTGTCAGCAATCATACGTTTATTCAGGCTTTGTTTTGTTGGCAACTGCCAGGTAATACAATGGTATTCCCAACAGCGTGATTACCAGGCCAGGCCAGGTGTACTGCGGTTTATAGATGGTTAGCAATATGCAAAAGGCAAGCCCCATCAATATATAAAAAAGCGGCAATACGGGATAACCGAAAGCCTTGTAGGGCCGTTCGGCGTTCGGCCGTTTAACACGAAGTATATATATGCCAGCGATCGTAAGTATGTAAAAACCAACCGCTACAAAAGAGATCATATCAAGCAGGTTACCATAACTGCCGCTGAGGCTCCACAGGCTCGCTACGACACACTGCACCCAGAGCGCCACGGCAGGTACCGAGTTTTTATTCAGGTCACCCACTTTTTTAAAAAACAAGCCGTCTTTGGCCATGGAATAGTACACGCGGGCCCCGGCGAGGATCAGCCCGTTGTTGCACCCAAAGGTAGAGATCATGATCATTACCGCAATCAGCACCGTGCCGATATTGCCGAAAATCACCTGCGACGCTTCTACCGCTACCCGGTCTTTGTCTGCCGATGCAATCGCCTGCATGGGTAAAACCGCCGTATACATGATATTTGCCATGACGTATATAACGGTTACGACCAGGGTACCAAGGAAAAGACTGAGCCCGATATTACGCTTCGGGTTTCGAATCTCCCCGGCGATAAAGGTTACATTGTTCCACGCATCGCTGCTGAATATGGTGCCCACCATGGCAGCTGCTACCGCGCCCAGGGCAGCGGCCGTCGTTAGACTGGTAATGGTACCGTCTTTTGCGAGGTTGTGCAGATCCCAGGGATTGGCCCAGTTTGCCGCCCAGACGTCGGGTTTTAACATGATCAGCCCGAACACGATCAACGCAAACAGACTTACTAACTTCGTCATCGTGAAAGTTGTCTGAATGGCCTTGCCGCCCTGGATACCGCGGGTATTGATATACGTGAGCACAACGATGACAACCAGCGAGAGCAGTTGCGCATGCGAGATGGTTTTGAATCCGAGGTCGATCGCCACCAGGTCCTCACTCACGGCCGGTACCAGGTATGCCGTGAATTTGGCAAATGCCACCGCAACCGCAGCGATTGTCGCCGTCTGAATAACGGCGAAAAAACTCCAGCCATACAGAAAGCCAATGAGCGGGTTATAGGCTTCCTTTAAATAAACATACTGTCCGCCCGCCTTTGGAAACATTGCGCTGAGCTCACCGTAACTGATTGCGGCAGTAAGCGTCATAAAACCGGTAAGTATCCAAACCAGTACCATCCACCCGCTGCTGCCCACGTTTCGACTGATATCTGCACTCACAATAAATATTCCTGATCCGATCATCGAGCCGGCCACTACCATGGTAGCATCCAGTAATCCAAGCGAAGGCTTAAATGCAGCAGTTTGTTCAGTCATAGGTTGTATAAAATATGCCCTAAGATAAGCAAATACTTCATTCCCGGAAATTGACCATATAAATGAACATGCAGCCCGGCCGGGGCTGCATGCATATTAAAAAAGGATAAGTTTTATAGGCCTATTTTTTCTCGTAACGTTCATTCAAACCCTTTACCA
>JBBSSY010000481.1:0-3480 GCA_038241595.1 Chitinophagales bacterium
GATAGTACTGGTAGAATAAATGATACGTATTGTTGAAGAAGACCATGCCATTGGGGTCATTCATCCAGTGTTCTTTGGGAGAGAAGTGGATCTGCGGCCGGTACGGTTCGTGGTAGTACGTATCGGTTGGCTGGCTCGAGACCTGGAGTGCCGTACCCAGCGAAACGGCAAGGATGATAATTTTCAATGTTGACATGGTTATACTTTTCTCAATTTGTAAGATGAAGGCGGTCAGATTGATTTGCAAGCTGGGCATTTGACCCAAAGCATCTGCTAAGATAATCTGTAGATGATGTGACAATTGATTTAAATGATTATATCTTGCCTGCTGGATGCAGGTTGTATGGAAATAATTCGTTTAATCAGTTGCTGTTGTTATGAATGAAAATGACCTCAAGGGAAAGGCTAGCGATCACCTGGCCAACGAGCGTACGTTCCTGGCATGGATCCGGACCAGCATCGGCATTATGGCGTTCGGTTTCGTGGTCGTAAAATTCTCGCTTTTTGTCAAGCAGGTGTCGCTGATGATCGGCAAAGATTATGTCGCCCGTCCGCGCGGCTATTCAGCGCTCATCGGTATCTTCCTCGTAGCGGTGGGTGCCGCCACAACTATTTTGTCATACGTGCGGTATAAAACCACGCAGCGCCAGCTGGAAGCGGGACAATACTTTTCTTCCTCTTTACTGCTTAGCCTGCTGACCAGTCTCATTTTTTTAATGAGTGTATTGCTCATCTATTACCTGGTGATCACGGCTTAGTTCATACGCAGACTTGGTCTTTTACTCACGTGGAAACGGGGAAGCTCTTTTTGTTCCGCGGTCCGCCGTGGTAACATCCACCGAACGCAAATACGTATTGCTGGTTCGCGATGGACAACTTGAAAAAATTGATGTGAGCACCGGGAACGCGACCACCAGTCAGATTGAAGTGTTTGGCAACATCCATGCAGGTGACCAGGTAGTGATGCATGCTACCGATGAAATGCCTGAAGGGGTGGCGGTGAAGGGGCATTAGATTGCCACACGGGAAAAAAATTGTACGGGACTTTGCGCCAGACTAAAACTTTACCAGGGTCTTCCTGGAAAAGTCTCAATTTGCCTCCTCAAATCATAAACAAAAATAATGACACCAACCAAAGGATACGCCGTACATCACGCCACCGACCAGCTGGCGCCGTTTGATTTCGATCGCCGCGAGCCAGGTCCGCACGATGTACAGTTCGAGATTTTATATTGCGGCGTTTGTCATTCAGACATTCACCAGGTGCGCAACGAGTGGCAGAATTCCATTTACCCGATGGTGCCCGGGCATGAGATCGTGGGTCGTGTGACAAAGGTCGGCAACGAGGTGTCCAAGTTCAAAGTGGGTGACCTTGCAGCCGTTGGCTGTATGGTAGATTCCTGCCAGGAATGCAACAATTGTAAAAAAGGACTGGAGCAATATTGCAAGAATGGCAATGTGGGTACGTACAATGCCTATGAGCGGGATGGTCGTACGGTGACATACGGCGGGTATTCAAAACAGATCGTGGTAAAAGACGATTTCGTATTGCATATCTCCGATAGATTACCGCTCGAAGCAGTAGCGCCGCTGTTATGCGCAGGCATTACCACTTACTCGCCGCTGAAACACTGGAACGTTGGCGCGGGACATAAAGTCGGTGTCGTCGGTCTTGGCGGACTCGGCCACATGGCGGTGAAATTCGCCGCCGCGTTTGGTGCCGAAGTAACCATGCTGAGTACGTCGCCCTCCAAGGAAGCCGATGCCCGCCGGCTGGGTGCTCATAAGTTTGTCCTCACCAAAGACCCGAAACAACTCAAGGCGCTGGCAAATTATTTCGATTTTATCATCGATACGGTGTCGGCTCCGCACAATTACAACGATTACCTGAAGATGCTTGATACCGATGGCATCATGATCTGTGTAGGTGTTCCGCCTTCTCCCACGGAGATTCTTGGTTTCAACCTCCTCGGCAATCGCCGCAGCATCGCCGGTTCAGGCATTGGCGGCATTCCTGAAACACAGGAAATGCTCGACTACTGCGCGGAAAATAACATTGTTTCAGACGTGGAAGTGATCGATATGAAATACATCAACGAGGCGTATGAAAGGATGCTGAAGAATGACGTGAAGTATCGGTTCGTGATCGATATGGCGTCGATGTAAACCACCAGGTATAAAAGCAGAAAGGGATATAAAGAGTTAATAGATCATCTCTTTATATCCCTTTCTGTTTTTGACTTCCCCGATGGGGGCTCCGCTTGAGGTTCCTGCACCGGTTTGGTGATTGAGCGGGCGCGGAGGCAATTTGTCTGAAGGGTTATTTATGTGATAAATTGATGAACGATGATCTTTAAGACCGAGGAAGTAAACGAGAATCGTCACCAAACTACACATCGTTTCTCGCATATTCATCATTTTGTCATTCCGCGATTGGCCGCGGTACGACGTGTAGTTTACCTGTTTCTGGCGCGGCCGATACGCGGAATCTCTGCTCAATTTTGCAGATTGGTACGAGTTAGGCAACCAGCGAAATTGTCTGGAGATTCCGACTGGTTGCCGCGATGTTATTGATCGGCGGGCACATAACACAACACCAGGATGCCGCAGTCGGTCGGCATTGCCCTGACCAGCTTCAGTTTCAGCGGATCCTGCAAACTAGTAAAAATGGCCATGCCGCTGCCGATGGCAACCGGGTTGACGAAGAGATGATATTCATCGATCAATCCCTGCGCGATCATATTGGAAACGAAGTTGCCACCGCCATACGTAATGATGTCGTTTCCCGGCTGACTTTTTAATTGCGCAATGTCGCCGGCGAGGTCGCTGGAAAGTGTTGTATTGTCCCAGTCTGACCGCTCCAGCGTTTTCGAAAAAACGATCTTGGGCGTTTCAACAAATATTTTAGAAGCAGCATCGGCTGTCGCCGGGTTCTGTTGCAGGCCGGTCCAGTGCGGTATAAAGCCTTCTGCCAGCACCCGACCCAGCAGGATGGTATCAACTGATTCCGTCAGCGCAGTAACGTAGTCATTCAGGTCCTGGCTCCAGTTCCAGGTCATCCAGTCCATTCCACCTGATTCGGATGCCACGAACCCGTCGAGCGATACCTGCATTTGAAGTTTTACTTTTCTCATGGTAATCTATTTGCTGTTTGTTATCATACAAATCTATGGTTGTTCCTTAAAATTGGAAGGGTTCAAAGCGACATACAACGGGTGTTTTACGACCGGGCATGATTTCGGTTAGTGGTATACGTTACTTTGTCCTGTTATTGTCCCAGCATCAATATTTCTTTGATGGTATTGAACCAAAGTTGGTTCCGCGTACCTACCAGGTTGTAATCAATGATGAGGTAAATCGTTTTGCTTTTGTAGCCGTCCGTAAACCTTATCCGCAAAGGCTGCCACAAAAGTCCCATACTCTTTACCAACAACCTGGGGAATACCTCGTCAAAACCCAGGTATAGTTGTTCGAAGCTGC
>JBBSSY010000482.1:0-3477 GCA_038241595.1 Chitinophagales bacterium
ATTTAAATGTCAGCCCGCCGGCAGGCCAACGCGGCGACGGAATATTTCAGGTATTCTTTATTAGTTATCTACATGACCAGGATTCGAAACAATCTCCCATGTGGTGGGGAATTTAAGCATTGCAGCAATCAGCAATCAGCTATCAGCTGAAAGAATAAGAATATTATGATTGGACCTTGATTATAATTAAAACCACTTAAAACGGGTATTTCTTTTTGCTGACGGCTGATAGCTGATAGCTGATAGCCGATCGCCAACGGCGATATAATTTTTGGTATCAATAACCAAATAAAATACCATTGCAATCAAATCGGGCAGGAATGCCAACATCATGAACACAACACCATCCACCGCTTTACCCAATTCAAAAGGCAGGGTATTGATAGCCAGTCTCGCCGGTACTACAATCGAATTTTTTGATTTTTATATTTACGCCACCGCGTCTGTACTGGTATTTCCCAGGCTGTTTTTTCCGGCAAGTGATGCCACTACGGCAACCCTGCAGTCGCTGGCTACCTTCGCACTGGCTTTTTTCGCCCGCCCGGTGGGCGCTGCATTGTTTGGTCATTTCGGAGATCGCATTGGCCGCAAAACCACGCTGGTGGCAGCGCTCATGACAATGGGTTGCGCAACCGTATTCATCGGGCTGTTGCCCACCTACCATTCGGTGGGTATTATAGCGCCTATCTTGCTGGCCCTGTTGCGTTTCGCACAGGGGCTCGGACTGGGCGGTGAATGGGGTGGCGCGGTATTGCTGGCGACAGAAAACGCTCCGCGGGGAAAAAAAGCCTGGTATGGCATGTTCCCGCAACTCGGGGCACCAATCGGTTTCCTGTTTTCGACATCCCTATTTCTTTTGCTTGGAAACATCTTAACGGACGAGCAATTTTTCAGCTATGGCTGGCGGATCCCTTTTGTAGCCAGCGCGTTGCTGGTATGGGTTGGTTTGTACGTACGCCTGAAATTGGTAGAAACGCCGGCCTTCCTGGAAGTCATTGAAAAAAATGAACGGGTTGGGTTGCCAATCAAGGATGTATTTAGTAAATATGGCATGATCCTGTTACTGGGCACGCTGATCTCGGTGACCGTATTCCTGCTTTTTTACCTGATGACCGTCTTTACACTGAGCTGGGGAACCACCAGCCTGCATTATTCACATTCCAGTTTCCTCATTGCGCAGATGATCTCGATGTTATTTTTTGCCGGCGCCATCATCCTTTCCGGCATGTATGCCGACCGGTATGGCCGAAGGAAGATCCTGATGATCGGGTCCATAGCGATACTGATCTTCGGGCTTTGCTTTTCACAACTGTTTATCGCTGGAAATGAGGGCCTGCTGATTGCTTTCCTGAGCCTGGGCATGTTCCTCATGGGCTTGTCTTATGGACCGCTCGGTACCGCGCTGGCAGAGATATTTCCACCGGCGGTCCGGTACACGGGTGCCTCACTCGCTTTCACGCTGGCAGGTATCCTTGGCGCCTCGCTTACGCCTTACCTGGCCACCAGGCTTGCTAATGGATATGGACTGCCCTATGTTGGATATTATCTCTCCGCAGCGGCGGGGTTGACCGTGATTTCTTTAATAATGGCAAGGTCTGCGATGAAAGAGTCGGAATAGTGAACTCATAAACGACCGGTAAATGCTGGCTGCGCCCACAGCACATGTCAACTTCCAAAATTTTCCTTTATTCGTAAATCAAATTCCTGAACGGGAAAGTTGAAACAATTCGCCGAACCTATCTTTGCCGAACTACCGCGTAATCACCTTATTTTGTCCGTTTGGCCAACAGGTACCTGGTAATGTTGCCTGAGCTTGCGGTAAAGGGATAGGTTTTACTTACGGCGTACTTTTCGCGTTCAAATCAGCTACTCATGAAACAAATATTTTTATTCATTTTAACGGTATCCTCGTTTACCCTGAGTGCACAGAAAAACGTTTTACTGGACCAGGCTTTCTGGAAGGAAAATCCCGATTTGGCCAGGGTACAATCGGAGATTCAAAAAGGAAGCAATCCATCAGAAGCGAACAGTTCCGGATTTGATCCCGTTGTATACGCCATCAATGCCCAGGCGTCTACCGATGTCATTAAATCGCTTCTGGATCAGCAAGGGAACGATGTCAACAAATTAACCCACGATGCGCGAACCTACATTTTTTGGGCCGCCAGCCGTGGGAACGTAGACGTGGTCGAATACCTGATTAGCAAGGGAGCCAAATTGAATTTCGAAGACAGTCATGGCATGACACCCATTGCTTTCGCGGCGAATGCTGGACAAACCAATCAGAAATTATATGACGTCCTGGTAAAAGCGGGCGCTGATATAAAACAAAAAAGTTCCGACGGCGCCAGCCTTTTGCTGCTTGGCATCGCAAACGATAAGGACCTGGCACTGACAAATTATCTGATAACTAAAGGACTTTCGTTGAAGGACACCGATGCATCAGGTAACACCGCATTTAATTATGTTGCCAAAACCGGCAATATCGAACTGATGAAATCCCTTATCGCAAAAGGGGTTAAATACAACGACAAGGCCTTCCTTATGGCAGCACAGGGAACAAGGGGTACTTCAAACACGATCGAAGTATATCAGTACCTCGAAAGCTTGCAACTTAAGCCCACCGCAGTAAATGCCGATAACGAAAACGTGCTGCATGTTCTCGCCCGCAAGCCCAACCAGGAATCTATCATTAAGTATTTTATTTCCAAAGGGGTGAATGCAAACCAGGCGGACAATGAAGGCAACACCCCGTTTAGCCTGGCCGCTTCTTCAAACAGGGATACCGCTACGGTGGCCTTGCTGCTGTCGCAGTCAAAAAACATCAACCAGGTAAATAAAAAAGGGATCTCCCCGTTGGCCGCAGCGGTAAGAAGCAATTCGCCAGAAGTCGTGCAATTATTAATAAGTAAAGGCGCAGATGTAAACGCTTCCGACGCCGAAGGAAACAACCTCGCTTATTACCTTATTCAATCCTACAAGGGGCAAGCGGCAAACGGCCAGGGACGTAGCGGACAACCTGCTGGCCAAACCGTTAACCGGCAGGGCGCCGGGGAACAGGCACCTAACGCACAGGCAGCAGGAAGGCCTGCGGTGGATGGCCAAGGCGCCAACAGTCAACGGAGCGACGGTTTTGACGCCAAATTGAAAATACTCCAGGAGGCCGGTTTTAACGTGTCGACCCCACAAAAAGACGGCAACACGTTGTACCATATTGCTATTGCAAAAAACGATCTATCGCTGCTAAAACGCATCGAAGACATGCATGTGGATGTAAACGCTAAAAACAAAGAAGGCCTTACTGCTTTACACAAGGCCGCCATGTTGTCCAAAGACGATGTAATGCTGAAATACCTGCTGTCTATTGGTGCAAAGAAAGACATCACCACAGAATTTAAAGAAACCGCGTTAGACCTTGCGAAAGAGAACGAAACATTATCAAAAAATAAAATAACAACCGATTTTCTAAAGTAATCA
>JBBSSY010000483.1:0-3473 GCA_038241595.1 Chitinophagales bacterium
CGCGCGATAAATCAAATAATAATCTTTTGTAAGCAACCAGCATAACAACGTGGATAATGAAATAAGTATAGGATGTATTAACTTGTCGGGCGCATACGCTTATTTGTAAACTTATTTAACCGATTCTATGGTCCGATTTTACAGTTTGTTTCTCATTATATTTTTGCTTGGTGCCCGGAGGGCGGAGGCCCAAAAGGGCAAAAGCGAAAACGTGATTGTGGTCACCCTGGACGGGGTTCGCTGGCTGGAGGTGATGAAAGGCGCCGACTCATCGCTGTTTACCAATGACAAAACCACGGTGAAATTTAAAAACCAGCTGCAGAAGAAATACTGGGCGACGACTCCCGAAGAACGCCGCAAGAAACTAATGCCATTTTTGTGGTCGGAGATTGCAAAGAATGGCCGCATCTACGGCAACCGGGATTACGACAACAAGGTGCAGGTTAAAAATCCGTATAACGTGTCTGTACCGGGTTATGCTGAAATATATACCGGTTACGCCGACACGGCAATCAAAAACAACGACCTGATCCCAAACCCCAATATGAACCTGCTTGAATTCATCAACAAACAGCCCGGCTTTCAACAGAAGGTGGCCGCATTCGTTTCATGGAATGCCGCAGATTACTACCTCAATGAAGCGCGCAGCGGTTACCTGGTAAACTGCGGGTACGAGATGATGGCCGGAAAAAAGTCGCCCATGCAGGAACGCGTCGATGAGATGATCGCCGTATGGCCTAAGACCGTAAGTGGTTCCTCGCGTCCTGACATCTTTACGTATGAACATGCCCGGGAATATATGCGCCTCAACCATCCGCGCGCCATTGGCGTAGGTTTCGCATACACGGATGATTATTCCCACGCCGGTGAATACGCGTTTTGCCTGGAGCAGATCCATGCGTTTGACACCATGATCAACCTGCTCTGGCAGTTTGTGCAGTCTGACCCGTTTTATAAAAATAAAACGACCTTGCTCATCACCGTTGATCATGGCCGCGGTTATGGCGCTGAATGGACAAGCCACGGTCCAAAAGTAGCACACGCCAACGAAACCTGGTTTGCGGTTATCGGACCTGGTATTACACCGAAGGGAGAAATGAAAACGCCTGCATATATTTACAACTTCCAGTATGCGCAGACCATGGCGCACGTGCTGGGAATAGACTATAAATCCAACAGGGAAACAGGACCAGTGATTGAGGAGTTGTTTTTGAAGTAAAAATATTATTCAATATTCAACGCTCAATATTCAATGTTCAATAGGAGAACGTTTTACCTGGGTATGTAGTATTGAGCATGGCTATTGATCATTATCGGGAATTCTGCAATCCTTTTATCAACTTCATTCCATAAATTCTTTACAGTATTTAAAGCTACGCGAAAGCGCGTATTACAAAACGCCGCCAGGTAAAATGACTACATCTGTTCTACCGCGAATGACCAGGTTCATGTAACTCATGCCCAGCAGGCATTTTCTGACCAGTAAGTAAACAAGACAAAGCGTTGTCGCAATTTGCCCGCTAAATGTCGTATTTGCACTCACTTTTTTTTATTGCCCGTCATTATCTTTAGACGATTAATAAGCACTTTCAACACGCTTTATTTTTTTATTTAAAAACAACCATCATGGCAAGTGTCGGCACCTACCTTAATTTCCCTCGCAATACCGAGGAAGCATTTAATTTTTACAAAAGTGTATTTGGCGGAGAATTTTTTGGCAACGGCATCATGCGATTTGGCGATATCCCTGCTTCGCCGGATTCTCCCAGCATACCGGAAGCAGATAAAAACCTGGTGATGCATGTTGAATTACGTATTCTCGGCAGCCACAATATAATGGGAACCGATGCGCCGCAGTCAATGGGTTTCGATGTAATTTTTGGCAATAACTGTCATATTAACCTGCAACCGGATACACGGGCAGAAACAAAAGAAATGTTTGACAAATTAACGGTGGGCGGAAAGGTTTCCATGGAACTTCAAGACATGTTCTGGGGCGATTATTACGGCAGCTGCGTGGATAAGTTTGGAGTACAATGGATGTTTAATTGCGGCGAGAAAAAGGCGTAACATCGTTCAGCATGGATGGAAAACAGGCAAGTTGCTTTTCTTATAGCCTATACCGGGGAAAATCGACATCATTCTTCCGAATCCCGCGCTCAGACTGGGTTCGGAGGCTATTGCACCGATAATCAATTCCAAAAACATTAAAATAGTATCAGGTACCAACAGTTCAGGCATATCGTCCGCTTTTCATAAATGTCTATGTCGTCAATTACTGGATGAATACAACAAGGCATAAATATTGCTCCGGGATAGAAAAAAAATTATGGCGATCATTGGGGGAGTAATAAAAAAAGCAATTGATTTTACGGGGTATGTGCGCCCGGAGGCTAATCCCATCAAAACACAAAAAACTGTGCTTCTTCAATTGCTTAAAAAGGCCAGACTTACCGCCTTCGGTCGCAAACACCGCTTCGGCGAAATCCTTCACAGCGCCGATCCGGTGAAGTCGTTTCAGGAAAATGTACCCGTATCCGACTACGACGCGATGTTCAACGAATGGTGGCACTTCCTGCTGGATGGGCACCAGAATGTAACATGGCCGGGTGGTCAAAATTACTTTGCCCTGAGCAGTGGCACCACCAGCAACAAAAAATACATCCCCGTCACCGATGACATGATCACCTCAATAAAGAAGGCCGGAATCCAACAGGTCATGAGTTTGACCAACTTCGAACTGCCGGGTGATTTCTTCGAGAAAGACATCCTGATGCTGGGCAGCAGCACCCACCTGATCAAACAGGATGATCACGAAGAAGGTGAAATCAGTGGCATCAGCGCCGCGAATATCCCGGCCTGGTTCAGTTCCTTTTATAAACCCGGTGCCGAGATCGCAGCCATCGAAAACTGGGACGACAAAGTGAAACGCATCGCAGCGGAAGCGCCCGGCTGGGACATCGGCAGCATCTCGGGCATACCTTCCTGGGTGGAACTCATGTTGAAAGAAGTTATCAAGGTGAATAAACTGAACAACATCCACGATATCTGGCCCAACCTGCATGTATATACGTCAGGCGGCGTCGCTTTTGAACCCTATCGCAAGAGCCTGGAAAAATTATTCGCCCGACCACTGATCTATATCGATACCTACCTCGCCTCGGAAGGATATATCGCGACCCAGAAACGACCGGGCGCGCAGTCAATGGCACTGATCGTAAACAATGGCATCTTCTTCGAATTCGTTCCTTTCGTGGAAGAAAATATAGATGACGAAGGACGGGTTAAAAAAGAGGCACCCGTACTTACTCTGCAGGACGCGGCAGAAAATACGGAGTACGTATTGATCATCTCCACGGTGGCCGGTGCCTGGCGTTACATGATTGGCGACACGGTGACGATTACGGATAAAAAACGTGCCGAGATCCAGATCAGCGGCCGCACCAAACATTACCTCAACGTCGTGGGCGAAC
>JBBSSY010000484.1:0-3467 GCA_038241595.1 Chitinophagales bacterium
AGGCTGATCGATTTAACCGGGAAATCTTTTTCATCGCTGCAAAAAAACTAACCACCGGTATCAACTGCATCCTGTTTATTTCCGCCACAACATCCATACTTCGTTTTTTACTGATGCCGAGCATGTCGCCCCAGTGTGTTTCAAAATCGGTACTGGTAGACGGTGATATCAACAACGTATGTAACAACCTCGTTTTTACATCATCCGGCAGGCGGTTGACAATAAAAGGCATTACATCCGCACCGAACGAATACCCGATCAGCAGCAGTTGCTGGTTTTTTCGCCGTCCAAACTGGTTACGCAGCAGCACCGTGATGTCACGCGTCGTTTCTTCCGCTGTTTTTTTGTTACTGAAATACGCTTTGGCGTTAAGTGCCATGACACCATAACCTGCCCCGTGCAGCTGGTCGCAAAAACCGGTGGTAAAGCTGTTTAATCCACCATCCCCGCTGATGTACAGCACCAGGGGCGTATTGTCTGAGCGCCATTCCTTTACCGGCAGGCCGGGCTGTGCAGTTACTAACGTGCCCGCACAACCGATCATAGATAGAATAGCGGCAAAAATCTTTTTCATCGTTTAAGGTTTCATCACCCGGTTTAAGGCTGTGGGCAGTTGCAACAGGTCGAAATCGTTTTCATAGACCAGGTATTTATTCTCCCAGATGGTTGCATATTTTTCCTTGAATTCACGCAATCCGCGGTAATGGTTAAAACGTTTGCTTCTCGCAGCGAACCGGATCATTTGTTCCGCCGCATTTTCGGGCTGCGTGATGCCAGTCATCGGTACCAGCCCCAGGTTGAGGAATAATTTGTTTTGTTCCCGGGCGTATTCAATAAACCGGATGATGAGTGCATCCATGCATCCACCGGGCGAATCGGCCGTCTTACGGATAAGGTCATACGTACATTCGTCGGGTGCAAAATCAGGAATGATGTTGAGGAAAGCCTTGACGCCTCCAGCCGCGTCAGCGATGGCAATGATATCATGCTGCGCAATTTCCACTGCATCGAACATGCCCTGCGAAAAAATCATCTCTTCCTTGTCAAAATTTGTGAGCCATTCATCGGAAACGGTTTTTATAACGGCAATAAATTCAGGTGACAGCGGCGCGCGGTGAACCGTTGTAACATAGCCTTTTTTCTGCAGGCTGTTGAGCGCGTTGCGCAGCGACTTTTTGTCTTTGCCTTCCAGCGTAAAACGGCTGATGTCGAGAATGGCTTCCTGCCCGATGATCAGTTTTTTCTTCCGCAGTTCATTGAACCAGAGCATGCTGTTTTCGTCTACCCGGTAGAAAACCGTTTGCCACCCTTTACGCCTGCAGTAGGCATCGAATTCTTTCAACACGTCCACCTTGTTTTCTTCGGAACAAACGGGCTCTTCCAGTACGATGGCGAAGGCCCCTGACACGCGGTAGGCCACAAAGGCTTCATGGAGTTCCGAGAAAAAGAGCTGCTTATCTTTTGATAATTTAAAATAATCAGTGGCCGAATTGCCGTATTGGTCGAGCAGGAAACGGGCGCGTTCACGCTCCGGTTCATTGGGTTCGGTGAGCTGCAGGAATGGTTTCACCACCGTGAACAATACAAATCCCCAGGTAATAAAACCCAACAGGCGGATCATCCATACGAACTCGTGACCAAAGCGGGTAACCGGTTTCAGGCTGTCATCTTCGACGAGCAGGAAACTCCTGGCGGTATGCAGCAGCGATTGCTGCCAGTTGAAGTCTATGTCGAAATGTTTTTTATCGATAAAGTAAAAACTGGTAAAGCCGAAGATGAGTACTGCCGCGAAAGAGAGCGCCGCGGTTGTAAAACCAGTTCGCAACCATTTTCGGTTTGTCTTTATCCGGTACTGCTGGTAGGTGAGCGCCAGGGCGATCATCGTAAATGCGGCATAGGAGGCTTCTTCATAGTCAAGGGCCTTGAAGAGGTGACCGAAAAGGGAAATGCCCGAAAGCGCGAGGGCCAGCAGCCACGCGCTGCGCAATCCCTTAAGCAGGTAGGCCGACACCACCAGCAAACCCAGGCCGGTAAATAATACCAGGAAATTGGATGCATGTACCGCGGTCAATGGCAAGTATTCACGCACGATGTGCAAGCGGTCGCGAAGCGGCGGTGTTACTACCGAGATGATGTTGATAATGCCCAGGAAAAAGATCAGCAGCGCCGGCGCTACGCGCAAAAAGATGCGCCTGCCCTTCCACAAAAAAGTCATCAGGCCCGTAAGCAGCGGCAACCAGAATTCAAATACGCGGTATAAAATGGTGATCGACAATGCCTGCATGGAAGTATACCCGTATGTTTCCAGCACATATACCAGCGACAGCTCCACCGCCCCCAGGCCGCGCAAAAATGGTGATGCAATCATCAGCAGCACAGAAACGATATATGCAGAGGCGGAGGCGCCAAAAGAAGCGGGAAAACCGAGTGCGAGCATGGCAATGTACACATGCATCATGCCCGTGAGCTCAACGCCCAAAGAATAACCTACCCCGCCGGCAAACTTTGTCTTGCTTACATTGGCATCGAACAGTTCATTGATATACGGGATCGCAGCAGGGAATTTCCGATCGATAAATCGGTAGAGCCATCCCTGGTTCCGCAGTGAATTCACCAGCAGGCCAAGGCCTGAAATGACTACCAGCAAAAATACCAGGCCGTACCAGGCGTCGCCTACCTTGCCTGAATGAAAGATGGTATAAATAAGTATGGGCAGGCCCGCGATCACAACCGTCAGCAATCCGGCAAAGGCAAATAAACCGCTTGCCTGGTGTATCTGCGTTTTACTGTAACCGTTGCGGCGTAAGTCCATTGGAGTATAAGCCAATGCACTCACCCCGCCCGCGGGCAGGAAGACGCTCAAAAAGTTTCTTTTCAGGAAAAGCACAATGCCCTGCATCCAGGGTAGTTTTAAACCGATCGCGGCAAACCCCTGCCGGTACATCCCGCCCTGGAATACGAAGTGCACCATGGTGACCAGGATGCCGGCTGTCAACCAAACCGGGTCGCTTTGTTCGAGGTGTGGAATGATCGTCATCAACTCCTTGCGTTCGCTGCGGAAAAAAATAATAGCAAGCAAAAGCATTAGTACCGCCAATATTTCCCGCCAGTATGATTGCGGGGAAAGAGCCTTGATCTTAGCTGTAAAGGTTTTAAACATTGATATTGAATGATCGATGATGGTGACGTGCGCTACGATTTCGCGTGTAATTTACCCACCCGCCAGCCCAATGTAAAACAAATATCCATGTGGTGACTGATCCCTGTCGCATTAACCAGCCTGCTTCGGTCATTTTCATAGGTTGCATTCAGAAATGCATACATTTTCGTCCCATCATACCCGGTGTTCAAGTCGATGAAAGAGAATGCACCAAATCTCCGGCTCGACCTGCGCGCGAAAGAGCTAAAAGAATCGGTCATACAAAGTGCGATCACCACCGGCGTGCAATTTCGCCTCGAAACCAAAT
>JBBSSY010000485.1:0-3458 GCA_038241595.1 Chitinophagales bacterium
AAAACGGTTAACAACTGCCGGTGTCGATCGCCAGGTGCGGGGCTGGGAAAAAACAAGCGACCATGCGCCAACCTGGATTACATTAAAAGATAAATAGCGCTTATGCAGAATCGAGCGTCGGATGCATTGTTCATAACGGGTAGCACTAGTCGATGACAGGCAAAAAGATGTCGAACGTGGCGCCCATATTCGGTGCCGACGTAGCCGTGATCATGCCGTTGTGGTTTTCTACGATTTTTTTAACGATCGCCAGTCCGACGCCGGTACCCGCATATTCATATCTGCCATGTAAGCGCTCGAACAGCTCAAAAATGCGTTTGCTGTATTGTTGTTCAAAACCAATTCCATTGTCCTTTACCTGGATGTGATAATAATTGCCCGCGGCGGAAAGCTTTTCGCGGTCAACACTGTTGCCCGACGCCCGTTTACAGGTTACCGAAATGGTGAGCGGAACGTCTGGCTGCGAAAATTTGATAGAGTTGCTAAACAGATTCTGCAGCAGTTGTTTGCATTGAAAAGGGATCACTTTTACCGGTCCAAGGTCTTTCGCGTTGATCGTTGACTGGCTGTTTTCGATCTCCTCTTTCATGTCTTTGGCAACGGCATGAACGAGCGCGGTAAGATCTACTATTTCAAGATTAAGTGCCGCGTTATTGGTGCGTGAATACGACAATAAATCATCGATGAGTCGCTGCATCCGCTCCGCCGCGTTCTGCATGCGATCAAAGTAATCTTTTGCCCTCGACGAGAGGTTCTCATAATCCTTATCCACGATCAGTGACGAGAAGGTTTGTATTTTTCGCAACGGCTCCTGCAGGTCATGGCTCGACACGTAGGCGAAGGATTGCAGTTCCTTGTTTATCGTTTCCAGCTCCGCGTTTTTTCGGTCCAGTTCATTGGTACGCTCCATGACCTTCTTCTCCAGTTGGCTGGTAGACAGTTTCTGGTCGGTGATGTTCGCGGTAACGCCCGCCATGCGGATGGCCCGTCCATCGTCACCGTACACGGGCAGGCCGGAAGCATGGATCCAGCGCACCGAGCCGTCGGCAAGCACAATGCGGTACTCCACGTCATACGGAATGTTCAGGTCGATAGATTGTTTTATGGCGTGCAGCATGTATTCCCTGTCTTCGGGAAGGATCATGGCAACAAGCCTGGTTAGGTCAAAACGCACTTGTGGGTCAAGGCCAAAATGTTGATTGCATAAGGCAGATGTCTTTATATCACCTGTTGGGATGTCTAATTGATACGAGCCGAGTTTGCCAGCCTTTAATGCCAGCTGGAGATGCTGTGAAGTTGTCAACAGATCAACATTTGTTTTGCGTAATTCCAGCAGGTTAATAACCTGGGTGGAAAGCATTTGAAGTGCTTCGAGCTGCTCCGGCGTCAATTGCCGCGGACGTTTGTCGATTACGCAAACCGTGCCCAGGGTATAGCCAGCCTGATTGACCAATGGAATCCCCGCGTAGAATACGATATTGGGATCGCCGGTAACATAGGGATTGTTGGCAAAACGCTGGTCGATGCGCGAGTCCGGCACAATCAGCAGGTCCACCAAGGGGTTGAGCGCATGTGCACAAAATGAATATTCCCTTTCGGTTTCTGAAATTCGAAGGCCAAGATGCGATTTAAACCACTGCCTGTTTTCATCAACGAAACTTATCAGCGCAATCGGCACATCGCAGATGAGTGATGCCATCCGCGTAATATTTTCATAGTCCTTTTCTGTAACCGTGTCCAGGATATTGTATTTTCTCAATTCAATAAGGCGGCGTTCTTCCTGTGCGTCTTCTTCTGCTGTTATCCGTATAGATGTACTCATAGATGTACTTATGATATCGATGCTTAGCCTCCCCATCCCTTAAATTGTTGTAAAAGACATACCTGGGATGGATTTCGCAGTTTGAATTCGTGGTTTAACTTTTAGTGTGATTTTGCAACTTGTATGGTTGTCCTGATGTCGGACGCCTGGATATCCATATCACTGCTTTTTATCAATCAATTCCCTCCCAGTTCACTTCATGTCAATCAGCCACAATTTATTTAATTTTCTTCAAATAGATGCGCTGGCAACAGTAGCCATTGCGTGAATAGTCCACCATAAATGGGTTCATCACGGCGATCCCTGTTTACCATCCGGCAGATCAAACGCATCGATATTACCAAACGGTTCGCTACCGTCTTTTTCCGTGTGTTCCTGCTTCAATTTTTCCGGCGTGTCGATTGTGTTAATCGTTTGTGTTTTTACCGTCTTGCGATCATCACTTACGTCGGGCTCCTCTTTTTCCGCACCAAGCAGGATGCCCCATGGCTGCAACCCTTCAACCCGATCGAAGACGGTTTTGACCATCGCAATAACCGGGATGGCCAGAAACATACCCGGGATGCCCCACATCTTTTCTCCCACGATCACTCCGAGCAAGGTGATCAGCGCATTAATACGCACTTTGGATCCCACCACCAGCGGCAGCAGCACGTTGCTGTCGATCAGGTGCATTACAACCACCGTAACAACTACGAGTAAGACCTTGGAAGCCGCCGCTCCCGTGGCAAAGGTGATCAGCGTACTAAGCAGCAAGGCCGAGAAAATGCCGATGTATGGAATGACATTAAACAACCCGGTAATCAATCCGAGCAGAATGGCGTATTTGATACCGAGTGCCCAAAAAGCGATGCAACACACACCCGCTACAATACCCATCTCCAGCGCAAGGCCGATGATGTATTTGCGGATGATTCGCTGGATATGGGCGACGACCTCATATAATGTGGCTGAATTTTCATCCCTGAAAGCGCCAACCAGGAATTTCAACAATAACCGGCGGTATAACAACAGGAAAAAAGTATCGATCATCGTAAACACCAGGAATAACATCACCGACGACACCGTCACGACGGTGGTACCAAGTACGCTGGTACTCAGCGAAAGCAGTTGATCTGTAGACGAATTGATATATGCCATCTGCTTTCTGGCATTGTAATGAAACTTCAGCGCGATCCAATCCTGCAGGTTGTTGAGGGATAGCGACAGTTGTTCTTTAAACATCGGCCAGTCCTGCGCCAGGCCGGTCAGTTGCGATCCGACCAGGTACACGATGCCGGAAATGGCGAGCAAAAACAAGAGTACGGCAATACCTGCCGCTGCGCTGCGGGGCAGTTTCCACTTGTGTTCGAGGAACATCGCCATCGGCAATAGCAGAATGGCAAAAAGCAGTGAAAACAATAACGGCGACAAAATCTCTTTACCAATGACGGAGATGTACCCGAGACAGATCAGGCTGACAAGTATCATCGCCAGTTTAAAATAAAACGGGTAGTTGCTTTGCTTTAATACATTCATGTTTTGTGGTTGTAAACAGGTAAGATGGCGTGCTGAAATCCTGGCACAAATCTACGTGTATGCGAATTTAATGCCACCTCGGTAACCTTTTATAGCCAAAAAGCGAAAAGCCGGCGAT
>JBBSSY010000486.1:0-3458 GCA_038241595.1 Chitinophagales bacterium
CCGCGCCTTTCTTTTTTGTACGCCCTTATGAATATCCTTCACCACATCAATTGTATAGCTGCCTTGAACAGGTTCTGCCGCCAGCCGCTCGAACAACTTTCCGCCATCCATCAGCCTTCTGTTATCCCTGCTACGAACAATTAAATGTGTGCGATCGTCAGGAATAGTCGCAAATTGCTCAAAAATATCGCCTTCCCGGTCTTCTATAATAGTAATTGAACGAGCTTGTAATAAATGTTCCTGGCTACGCTTGCATGCCTTTATCCACCTATAAGATTCCTTATCAACGATCGGCAAATTTTTATAATCACGCTGCTTCTTATCTAACTTCTCTGGCGACCGGTGCCATAACTGAATATCCGAATAACCCAGCATCATCGACGTAGCTGCATCCAGTACTAAACTACCATGAAAGAAAAAGCCCTGATCATGATTATTACCAGTAACGCCAATACCAGAATCTGTTTTCAGACGGCCATGATGCCTTTGCAGATTGATTTCTGTCGTGTCCTGAATGACAAGCACATCGCGGCCAGAACAGAAATATTCGCTTTTTTCCTTGGCCGTCTCGATCAAAATCTCCTCTGATACCCGATCATTGGCTAGAAACCGATACACCGCTTTCTGTTCAGATTCATCTGGTGTACTCCTGTGAATACTGCTCGAAACACCAAAATATAACAAAGAAGAAACCTTATTGGCGCGTCTGTCTAAACGCTTATCACCAAACTTGCCTAGATAATTCTCCCGATAACATATATCCATATTACCCTTTTTCCAAAAGTAAAGAAAGATGTGTCCTAACGGTAGCCTTTCAGGAGGGGTCGACGGACGAAGGACGGCGGGGGTGGTGTGTAAAATTTTAAAAGGCTGCAGGTATGAATAAAACTTCACTCACCACCCCGCTTTTGCTTCGCAAAAGCACCCCTCCTGAAAGGAGGGGAAACCAATTATTCTACACGCTTTTACTAAAAACGAAAAAACAGGCAATAACAAATCCAACACTACAAACCACAAACTACAAACCCCAAACTATAAACCACAAACTTCAAACTAAAAACTACAAACCATAAACTGTAAACTACACTTTCACTCCTCCACTACCGGTTTTTCCGCCACCACCACCAGGTCGCTCATCTCGACCTGCATGGGCAGCAGGCCGATTTTCACCACCGCGCGTGTGCCGCGGATCTCGATCACTTCACCTACCTGGTGATTCTTTTTCATCTTTACCTTGTCGCCGATATTTACCGGGCCACCCACCTCATTGTATTTCAGGTCTACCCTTTTCTGCAATTTATTTACAACCTTATTTTCATCTTTTTTAAAGAGTAGCGCCTGTAATTCACGTACCGCCTTGTCTTTGTCTTCGGTGTTTTTCCAGCTGATGACCATCTGCCGGATCTTGCGCTCGAGGTCTGGCAGGTATCCGGTTCGTTCTTCGGTGGCCTTATTCTGGTGTTTGAGGATCTCCACCTGTTGCTGGTGACGTTCTTTTTCGATCAGCTGGGTCATTTCTTTTTTTAGCTTCTCGTTTTCCTTCATCAGTTTGTTCAACTCCTTCTTTTCCTTTTCAATCGTCTGCAGATCTTGTTCGGTCCGATTGAGTAACTTATCCAGGCTGAAATGATCTTCATCCACCAGCAGACGCGCCTTTTCAATCAGCGATTTGTCGAGACCGATTCTTTCGGCAATCGAGAACGTATAAGAACTACCTGGTTTGCCGACGATCAATTTGTACATCGGCATCAGGTTTTTTTCGTCGAACGCCATCGCACCGTTAATGATGCCGGGTACTTTGTTGGCCATTACCTTCAGGTTAAGGTAATGCGTGGTCACGATGCCGTACGCATGTTTTTTGGCCAGTTGCTCCATGATTACTTCGGCGAAGGCGCCACCCAGGTTTGGATCGCTGCCGCTGCCTAATTCATCAATGAAGAAAAGACTCTTCCCGTTGGCATGTTCCATGAAATGTTTCATGTTCTTCAGGTGCGAACTATACGTGCTTAATTCAAATTCAAGGCTCTGCGTATCGCCGATATGAATCATCAGTTGCTTGAAGACACCGAATTGCGAGGACGGATGTACCGGCACCAACAGGCCACTCTGCACCATCATTTGCAGCAGCCCGACCGTTTTAAGCGTGACCGTTTTGCCACCTGCATTGGGACCGCTGATCACGAGGATGCGGTTGCGTTCGTCGAGTGTAAGGGTAACAGGGATGGTCGGTTTGCCCGAGCGGGTATTGTATACAAAAAGCAGTGGGTGGCAGGCCTGCACCAGCTGAACATGTGCCCGGTCTACCACGGTCGGATATTCGCCTTTCATATCGTTGGCGAGGCGGGCCTTGGCCTGGATGAAATCATATTCACCCACGACAACCTGGTAACTCGTGAGCAATGGCGCATAAACTGACAGGGTAGCGGTGAGTTCGCGCAGGATGCGATAGACTTCACGGCTTTCTTCATTTTCCAGTGCAAACACATCATTGTTGAGTTCGGTGGTTTCCTCGGGTTCGATGAAAGCCGTTTTGCGCGTGTCGCTTTCTCCGTGCAGGATTCCCTTCACCATGCGTTTTTGTTCCGCAAATATGGCCACGACGCGCCGGCCGCTGATAAACGATTCTTCGATATCAGCCAGGTAACCTTGCTTGGCCAGTTTTTGGATGATGCGGTCGAACGTCCGCCGCAATTCGTTGCGTTTGCGGTACAGGTTCATGCGGATGTTCTTCAGGTCGTCGGAGGCATTGTCCATTACGGTGCCCGACTCATCAAGCACATCATTTATTTTTTCGATAATCGCTTTTTCGTACCATGTTTTTTGGATGACGCCAAAAAGGCCTGAGTAGGCGCCCTGGCGTTCGGGATCGAACCAGCGGAACACCTGCTGGATATTGGTTGCCAGTTTGCGGAGCAATACAAATTGTTCCTCCGCCAGAACAGCGCCCGGAATGCCAAGTAACTTAATGTCTTTTGCGAGGTTTAAAATATAGTCGTTCGGGAAATAAACGCCGTTCTGGAGCATTTGGGTAAACTCATGGCTCTGTCTTAGCTCAGTCATGATAAAATCCATCTGCGTGTGGATACGCAGGTTGGCTGCTTTATCTTTGGCATATTCGCTCCTGCAGTGGTTCACCAGCAGGTCCTTCACTTTATCAAATTCCAACTGGTATACAGCCGATTCCGGAAATATCTTCACTCAATACATTTTGATGGCAAATTTCGGATATATTTTTTGCCTGCTGATAGAAATAGTAAGATCTTGGTCAATAATGCCCGATAGTATTAATTATTTGTGAAAATGGCAATATTGAAAGAACCGGTGCCTTGTCTGGTAAACTATTGATTAAGGAAAATGTTTAAAATAGTTGATCCGTTCTAGCGGGCGATGATCAATTCTTCACTAACTTTTTGCTCCATGAAAATCACAGGTATGCACGGCCATTTATTACTCATTAC
>JBBSSY010000487.1:0-3441 GCA_038241595.1 Chitinophagales bacterium
ACATTGGGTAACCAGTCGTTTGGTTATGTGAACTCATCCATCAGTTTTTACAACCAGGTTCAGCAGGCAAGGCAGCATATTTACCCACGATTCGGGCAATCAGTCCTGCTAAATTATAAAAGGGCAATCTCAAATTTTGATGCCAACCAGTTCCTCGCTTCCGGCTACCTGTATTTGCCCGGACTGTTTGTCAATCACAACCTTGTTTTAAATGTTGCCTTCCAGCAGAAAGACAGTCTCAATCAACGGACTTTCTCCAATGGTTTCCCGTTTTCAAGAGGGTATTCCTCGGAGAATTTTTATAGGATGAAAAAATGGGGAGCCAACTATCACCTGCCGCTGGCTTATCCTGATGCGGGTTTTGGCAGCATCGTTTATCTCTTACGGGTACGGTCAAACGTTTTTTATGATCATACGCTGGTGGAAGATGCAAGGCGTAATACCGCAAACTTCAGGTCGGTGGGAACCGAATTGTTTGTTGATACCAAATGGTGGAACCAGTTACGGTTAAGTTTTGGTATCCGGTACAGTCATCTGCTTGACAGGGACCGTTTTGGCGGAACGGGATCGGAACGGTTTGAATTTGTTTTACCGATTAATTTACTCCAGCAATAAGCGTTTTCTACGCTAAAGTGGAGAATGGGATATTGCAGCATCTTTCTTGAATTGTTATCAAGGTCTCAGCTTTAGAGAACTTGTTCAATGCATACTGGGACGGGCTCTCCATTGCCGGAGAGCCCGTTGTAAACCTATAAGGTTGATAACTAATTCATGTTAATCAACTATTTAGGGGTTGCCCCCGATTTAATAAATTCGGTATTAGTCTCTTCTTAGTCAGCCCCTATTTAAACCTTATAGGTTAGGCAGAATCGATTCATTATAAATTTGCGATGCTGTCTTCTATTATTTTTATCTTATTTTCCGCATCCGCCTTTTTCTTTCTTTCCAGTTCTACCACTTCGGCTTTGGCGTTTTGCACAAATCTTTCATTGCCTAATTTCTTATCAACAGATATGATAAACCCTTGCAGGTATTGTAATTCCTTGGTAAGTTCTTCCTTCTGACTTGCCGTGTCAATCGGCTGTTCGCACCTTACAAAAAATTTATCGGTACCGACAACAAGGGCGATCGTTTTTTCTGTGCCTTCAGTGGTAAAGTTTATGAATTTGGCATTAACCTGTTTTGCCAATATCAGTTGTATAGGCGCGTATGTTTTTTCATTTGAAGTTTGGATGAACAAATCAATTTCCTCCTTCGGTTTCAATTGATTTTTGATCCGCGCATCACGGATTGCTGTGATTACTTCTTTTAATAAAATTGCCTTGGACAATATTTCGGGATCGGCATCTCTGGTTTCCGTAAATTGTTTTACACAAAGATCGTCCTGCCTTTCTTCCAGTAAATGATAGATTTCTTCGGTGATAAAAGGCATGAACGGATGCAACAATTGCATGAGGTCTGTAAAGAATTTAACCGTTTTACGATATACATCTTCAGCGATAGGCTGCTCAAAACCAGGTTTTACCCACTCGAGGTACCAACTGCAGAAATCATCCCATACGAGTGAATAGATGATCTTTAAAGCTTCGCTGAGGCGGAACTGCTGCATAAGATTGTTTACTTCTGCGCTTACCTGGCTAAGCCTGTTTTCGAACCAGTCGATTGCAAAACTGCTTGTCTGCTGGTCAGCAGGCGCTTCGGTGCCTACCCGCTCGGACCACAGTTTCACCAGCTTCAGTGCGTTCCACATTTTGTTGTTGAAGTTCCTTCCCTGTTCCAGGCTATTTTCATCAAATAGCAGGTCGTTGCCCGCAGGGGAGGAGATCATGATGCCGAAGCGAACGGCATCAGCACCGTATTTGTCAATCAGGGCAAGGAGGTCCGGTGAATTTCCCAGGCTCTTGCTCATCTTGCGGCCGAGTTTATCACGCACCATACCTGTGAAATATACATCGGCAAAGGGCTCCTGGTTTTCCAGTTCCATTCCCGCCATAATCATACGGGCCACCCAGAAAAAAATAATATCCTGCCCGGTAACGAGGACTGATGTGGGATAATAATATTTTATTTCATCATTGCCGGGGTTGCTTACTCCTTTAAATACTTCCATCGGCCAGAGCCAGGATGAAAACCAGGTGTCCAACACGTCTTCATCTCGTGTAAGGATGGCGTCAGGACTGGCATAAAGCGAGGTATATAATTTGTTGGCCTCTTCCTCATTTTTTGCAACCACAAATCTGCCGGAAAGATCGTACCATGCCGGAATTTGTTGTCCCCACCAGAGCTGGCGGCTAATGCACCAGTCTTTTACATTTTCCATCCAGTATTTATAGGTTGCCAGGAACCTGTCACCAGGATGAATACTGATCCTGCCTTCCGTAACCGCTTTCAGGGCAGGTTCAGCCAGTTCCTTCATTTTTACGAACCACTGTGTCGATATCCTTGGTTCAACAACTGCACCGCTGCGCTGACTGTAACCTAATCTTGTTGGGTATTCTTCCTCCTTTAGCAGGTGACCCTGTTCTCTTAAAACACTGATGATCTTTTTCCTCGCGACAAAGCGATCTTCGCCGATGAAGATCTGCGCGGCGTCGCTCATGGTGCCATCTTCGTTCAGCGTATCTATTACATCAAGATTGTATTTAAGTCCCAGGTTATAATCGTTGATATCGTGTGCAGGAGTAACTTTCAGCGCGCCGGTGCCAAAGTCGGTAGAAACATATTCATCAAAAATAATTGGTACGCGCCGGTTGATAAGGGGTACATAAGCATAAGCGCCCTGTAGGTGCTTATAACGGTCATCAGTAGGGTTTACACAGATGGCGGTATCGCCCATGATCGTCTCCGGTCTTTGTGTGGCAATGCTGATATATTCCGACATGCCGGCACCGGGAACGCCGAGCTCGTCCAATTCCTCCAGAAAATATTTAACGTAGTAAAGTTTACCCTGCAGGTCTTTGTATTCGACTTCTTCGTCACTGAGCGCCGTTTTTGCGGCAGGATCCCAGTTGATCATTCTTGCACCGCGATAGATACCGCCCTTATTATACAGGTCTACAAAAACCTTGATAACAGCTTCGTAGTAATGGTCGTCCATCGTGAAGGTAGCCCGGTTCCAGTCAACGCTGCAGCCCAGCTTTTCTATCTGGTTATAGATGATACCGCCATACTTTTCTTTCCATTCAAAAGCGTATTGTAAAAATTCTTCGCGGCTAAGGTCGTTTTTGTCGATGCCTTTTTCTTTCAGCATGTTTACCACCCTCGATTCCGTCGCTATCGAGGCATGATCGCTGCCGGGAACCCAGCAGGCGTTAAAGCCGCTCATTCTTGCCTTGCGCACAAGAATGTCTTGTACGGTTTCATTCAGGGTATGTCCCATGTGAAGTACACCGGTTACATTGGGTGGGGGACTAACTACGGTGAACGCAGGGCGCTCATCGG
>JBBSSY010000488.1:0-3428 GCA_038241595.1 Chitinophagales bacterium
ACGATCGTATATCGCAGAGGAGGGTATAGAGAAATAATAATCAGCATTTAGTAATGAGTCAATCTAATAAAATTGCAGTAGTAACCGGGGCCGGTTCCGGCATCGGAAGAGCAGTAGCGATCGCACTGTATAATGATGGGTGGTATGTCGTTCTCGCCGGCAGGCAGGAAAAGAAGCTCATCGAAACGGCTAATGCCTGTGATGTAAACCGAATGCTTGTTATTCCTGCCGATATTACCCTTCAAGAAAGTGTTATGAATCTTTTCAACCAAATAATGAAAAGATTTGGTCGCCTGGATTTGCTTTTCAACAATGCGGGCATAAATATTCCGGCGAAGCCATTTGAAACGCTGACTCTGCATGAATGGCAAAGCGTAATAAATACCAATCTAACCGGTGCTTTCTTATGTGCGCAGGAGGCATTCAAAATTATGAAAAAGCAGAATCCAGGGGGTGGGCGTATTATAAACAACGGTTCCATTTCTGCCCACGTACCTCGTCCGCATGCTGCACCCTATACAGCGAGCAAACATGCCATAACAGGTTTAACGAAATCTATTTCACTGGAGGGCCGTGCCTATAGTATCGCCTGCGGGCAGATTGATATTGGCAATGCCAGCAGTGACATGACGAAAAGAATGGAAGAAGGGGTACTGCAGGGGGATGGCTCGCATAAAACTGAACCTACCATGCCGGTGGATCATGTCGGCAGCGCGGTGGCCTATATGGCCAGTTTGCCACTCGATACCAATATTCCATTTCTCACCATTATGGCAAATCAAATGCCTTACATGGGAAGAGGTTAAAATGGAGAATATCCTTGCGTACCAGCGTAAAGCAACGAATGGGTCGTAGGTGCCACAGCCCCGCCAGGGGCGATATGTTGGTAGAAACCATTCTGCGCTATGTGGGCGTGCCGTAGGTACGATATGTCGGGTCGGGGTGATTGAAACCGTTCAGAAAATAGCAGTTATATGATCAAGTGCGTGGTTTTTCAACTGATTAAATCTTGTACAACGAAACCGCTGCGCCGTGATCCTCGCTCGCTCGTGCTTCGAGGTTGAAGCCCAATCATCAACCGACCTACGGCTGTTTTACTTTTACTAGAATGATCCGGTTTAATACAGATTTTTTCCTGTCGCCTGCTGCTTTTAAATGTATGGTCATTGTATGATTTAATGGCGTGATCGTTATGTCGGCCAGGTAATCCATGCGCAAGCGTTGCTGCTCCGGCGCATAACCCTCTTTATAACCGGTTAACGGTGTCTGTCTCTGCCAGAGCGCGAACTGCGCACCCTGCAGTACCTTGTTGTAATCAAACATGAGTCTGTACGTGCCCACCGGCACTTCTTTCAGGTCGATACGTACATTGAAATATCAGCAGGACAAAAACGTCAGCCGTTGGTTCATTAACAAATAATAAATAAGGTATGGATGTAGATTTGGCGTTTTCAGGCCGACGTTTTCAACTTTTCCCTTTTATGGCCACCAGGTACTGAACAATGCTTTTAACAGACGAATCAGGCACCGGCGCGCCAAAACTTTTTTGCATTTTTGTTACGAGAGACAACCAGGTTTTTTCAGAAAAATTTGGCTGCATTTGAATATACCGCGCGGAGTGGCAACTCAGACAATTTCTTTGAAAGTCGGCAGCACCAGGCGCGTCAGGCAATATGGTCACGATGTTATTGAGATCGACCGGCCCGGCAGTCACCCGGACGGAGTCTTTATTGGATGCTTCGCCGCAGGAATTGAGCGTCCACGCAAACAAAAGAATTAGTACAACGACTGTTGGCCCTCCATTTTTCATGCTTACTCTGCTTTTATTGGCAATTTTTCAATTTCGTTCCGCATATAACCGCTGTGATTCCACTGGCGTACAGGTTGGGTTTCTCCCTTTGCATTTGTAGCCTTTACCTGCAGGGTATAGCTTCCTTTTTGAGAAGGGTTAAAATTATAATGCCAGCGGCGCCAGGCGTATTTACCAAGATCGGCATCCAGCTTCGCAGGTTGCCATGTTTTGCCACTGTCGGCCGATAGCTCAACTTTCGTTATGCCATAACCGCCGTCAAAAGCCACACCCTGTATATCCGTTTGCTGCCCGACTGCAATTACTTCGTTCGGCTCCGGTGTTACAAATATTGACCGCACATTCATTTTGCTGATGGGCTCAACGTTGGTGGCAATGGAGTCGGGGCTTTCATTGCCATTGGGCACATCCTTGGGAACGAGGTATGCCTTCTTCATCCAAAATCCTTCGAAGGGTGTTGCGTGTACCTCTATATCACTTAACATGCCCACCCAGTAGGTGGCATACCAACCCGGCACGACCAGCTTCAGCGGGTATCCATTTAATAAGGGCAATGGCTCTCCGTTCATTTCGTACGCAACCATCACCTCGCCATCGCCGGCATGATCGAACTGCAAAGATTTCACAAAGTCAGGCGTGGCGTCCATTGGCGGGGTGTCAAGGCCATTGAAACTTACTTCTTTTGAATTTGTTTTTGCGCCAGCCATGAGCAAAATATCTTTCAGCTTTACACCCGTCCACCGCGCGTTGCCCATAGACCCATTCTTCCACTGGCCGCCCGGCACACGGGGATCGAAAAAGCTCCTTGAATTACCAGAACACTGGCATAGGGCCGCAAGCGTTACCGGTTTAAATTTTGTTTTCAGGTCGTTGATCGATAGCGCCAGGTCTTTACCCACGTTACCGCCTACCCGTAAACGAAATGTATCGGGATTGACAGTAGTGGGTAAGCCCGCAAGATGCCAGCGGACAAAAAATACGCTGTTGGGCGTGAAGTCCTGCAAAAAAAATTTCAAGGGTGTTTCCAGGTTAGGCGGCCGGTCGGTGAGCAGCAAAAGGCTGTCTTTGCCAGTTGCTTTCACCAATGTCACTTCCTGGGTTTCCGTCGCATCGGTTTTTGTTGCCGCGGGTTGGTTGTTGCAGGAACAAATAACGGTGAGTAGCAGTATATAAAATGGGGAAATTTTCAATGCAGGCTAATTTTTAATGGCCGAAAAATCTGCTATGAAGGTAAGAAAGTTCAGTTATCAAGTGCAGGATGAGGGCGTTTATTTTGGCTGTTTGTTCCAGGGAAAGATATGTTGGAAACGGTTGGTGCGCCGGTATGGGGATTGTCTTGAACAGTGATTCATGTGATTAGTTGATGGACTATGAGGTAAGTAATCATTCAACGTCTCCTCCCGGTACAGAATCACTACCCTGCAAATTAGAACCTTTAGCATTGGCGACATTTTAGTATTGTAGTAAGTTTCTTACCGGGAAGCCTCATAGTCCATCAACTAATCAGGTTTGTCTTGAACTGTGATTTGAATGATTTGTTGATGGACTATGAGGTAAGTAATCATTCAACGTCTCCTCCCGGTACAGAATCACTACCCTGCAAATTAGAACCTTTGAT
>JBBSSY010000489.1:0-3425 GCA_038241595.1 Chitinophagales bacterium
AAAAAAAGCGTTGCCCGATCTGAGCCCGGAACTTGTGATACCACCGACGGCTCCGCCGAAGTTCGTGCCAAATCAGAAGTAATATCATCCTCAAATTATTTTATAAATTAGCAGTATATGAAAAGCAGGTTTCTCTTACTACCGATGTGTCTGGTTCATCTGTTGGCGTTTGCGCAGCCAAGACTCCCGGAGAACTATTACTGGCAACGGCTGGATAATGGACTGGAAGTGGTCGTTATCGAAAACAACAAAGTGCCGCTGGCCACTATTGAAATTGCGGTAAAGAACGGCGCGTATACGGAAGGCGATGAATACAGCGGGCTCTCTCATTTGTATGAGCACATGTTCTTCAAAGCCAACCGGGATTATCCCGACCAGGAAAAATTCCTGAAACGTACGCAGGAACTGGGTGCCATCTGGAACGGCACCACCGGCGATGAACGGGTTAATTATTATTTTACGTTCAATAAAGACAGCCTCCGGGCGGGGCTTCAGTTTATGAATTCGGCCATGAGATTCCCGATCTTCCGGGATGAGGATATGAAGAACGAAAGACCGGTTGTTGATGGCGAGTTCCAGCGCGCGGAAAGCAATCCCGGTTTTGTGCTGGGACACGAGATAGACAAAAAGTTATGGGGCCCGCTGATGAGCCGTAAAAACCCGATCGGTGATCACAATATCATCAACACGGCGACGCCCGAGAAGATGACGACCATCAAAGACAAATATTATTATCCGAACAATTCGATCCTCGTGATCTGCGGCGATGTAAAAAAAGAAGCGGCTTTTGCATTGGCAAAATCGATCTTCGGTGACTGGGCGAGCAGCGGTTTCGACCCACATGTAAAATATCCCATACCGGAATTTCAACCGCTCAAGTCAACCGAATATTTTGTGAAAGAATCCACCATCGCGCAAACGCCTTACATGGACTTCATGTGGCAGGGGCCCGATACGCGCCATGACTCAACCGGCACCCTGGCGGCGGATGTTTTCTCCACGATCCTCGATTTAAATTCATCCAAATGGCAACAGGCATTGATCGATAAAGGCCTCGCCAGCAATGCCGGCGTCAGGTATCAAACCAGCCGGTATGTTGGTCCGATCAGTGTAAGTATTGTTCCAAACCCGCAAAAATTAAAAGCGTGTTACCTGGAGGTGATGAACCAGATTAACTTATGGGCAAGCGATGATTATTTCTCCGACCAGCAGCTGGATGATGCCCGTGAAATCATGCGCCGGCAGCAGATTAGGAGCAAGGAAAAACCGTCTTCTTTGCCCGGCGACCTTACCTACCATTGGGCGAGTACATCACTGGATTACATGACGGATTATGAAAAAAACCTGATCGGCATTTCGAAAGATGATATACAAAAATTCATCGCGCGATATATTACCGGCAAGCCTTATGTGGCGGGAATCATTATCAACCCGGAGATGAATAAAAAAGCAAATACCGGCGAATTTTTCAAACCCAATCTTTAATTACAAACTTAGTATATGTATCAATTGTTCACCAAAATCATGCTGGCGCTGGTTGTTGTTCTTCCCGGTACAGCATCCATGGCTCAGCTGGCACAACCGTACGAAATGACGGTGGACGGCGTTAAAGTAATCGTGCAGCCTAGTGGCAATGACATTTTGGTTATCCAGACCATTATTAAAGGCGGTGTGCAGAATTATACGGCAGCCAGGGAGGGCATTGAAACGATGGCCTTCACCGCCCTGACCGAATGCGGTACGGCAAAAGATGACAAAAACAGTTTCAAGAATAAACTCAACAAAATCGATGCGCGTATCGGCGGTGCGTCGGGCATGGACTACGCCAGCTTTACCATGAATTGTATTAAAAGCGATTTTGAAACCGTGTGGCCTTTATACACCGACGCGCTGCTGACGCCGGCGTTTAACGAGCATGAATTTGACCGCATTAAACAGGTCGCGATCAACCGGCTAAAACAACAGGATTCAAACCCGGACCAGGCGATAAGCAATTTCGCCAAAAAAACGTCTTATGCCGGTAAAGACTACGCAAAACTACCTGGTGGAACCGAAGCAAGCATTAGTGCGCTGACGGCAGCGGAAACCAAAGCCTATTACAAAAGCATCCTGACCAGGTCAAAGATGACCATTGTTGTGGTGGGAGAAGTGGAAAAGCAAAGCCTTGAAAAAAAGATCGCTGACATGCTCCGTGCGGTGCCGGCAGGAAAACCGTTCACGCTAAAAAAGGAAATGTTTTCGCCTTCGACCAACAGTTTCGTGGCGCAGAAAAAAGACTTTGCGACCAATTATATCCAGGGTATTTCCAGCGCGCCGCAACCGGGCACGCCAGACTATAACGCGTTCGTACTGGCCATGCGCATATTTTCGGACCGTCAGTTCCTGGAAGTGCGCACAAAAAACGGTCTGTCTTATGCGCCTTACAGTTATTTCGATGGCGGGCTGTCGCCGTCTTCCAATTTATTTGTGTCAACCACGGACCCGGATAAATACATTGGCGTAATGAACCAGCTGATTAACAGCACGCGCAAAAATGGATTTAAAGACGATGAGGTCAAAGACGTAAAAAGCACCTACGTCACCGCCTATTTTTACCGCCTTGAAACGAACGCCGCACAGGCGGCTGCGCTGGCCACGAATGAAGTGCTGCACAACGACTGGCGTCGTGCGCTCACGATAAACGATGAAATGGCAAAACTGACAAAGGCGGATTTGAACCGGGTCTTTAATAAATATGTAAACCATATTGCCTGGGTGTACATGGGTGACCCGGCAAAGGTAAACCCGGCATTGTATGGTGCTGCTGCCAAGCCGAAGACGCCTGCACCCGTGTTGAAGGAGGGTATGAAAAACTGATCTTATTTGTCATTATACAAACCGCCGATCGCGCTTTCTATGGAAGGGTAGACAAAACTATAACCTGACATCCGGATGCGCTCGCAACTCACGGTGGTACTTTTTAGCACTTCAACGCTGAGTTCGCCAATAACCAGTTTCAATAAAAAAGAAGGAATATAAAGAGGGAGGAAAAATCGCTTTTTAATGCGTTCCGCCAGCTTGAGGGTGAGTTCGCGGTTGGTGACGGGCTTGGGCGCCACCGCATTGTACACCCCTTTGATGGATTCATTTTCAAGCGCCATCAGGTACATGCGACAAAGATCATCGATATGAATCCAGCTGATGATCTGTTTGCCGGTACCCAAAATCGCTGCCACGCCAAAACGGATCGGCATCACAAACTCTTTTAACGCACCACCCTCCTTTGTTAACACAATCCCGGTTCGCAATATGACCAGTCGAATACCCATCAGCGTTACCGGCTCGATCGATTCTTCCCAGAGCCGGCATGCTTCACCGAGAAAATCCGTTTCCGGTGGATCAGTCTCGATAAACGGCCGGGAATTCTTGACCGCATCGGCACCATA
>JBBSSY010000490.1:0-3419 GCA_038241595.1 Chitinophagales bacterium
GCAACCATTGCCGGAACCACATGGAATTCCTCGAAGCATCCAACAAACGACGCGCTTTCCGGTGACCATGTACAATCGACATCCGTTTTTAGCCATTCAAAATTTACTGGAAGCGGATCTGTGCAGATGGCAGATTTTGAAATGGCCGCAACCAAAGCTGCACCGGCCGTGGTGCATATTAAGGCAATAATAGGCGGCAGGGAAACAAATGAAGGTGCATCCGCCAATGGGCTTCAGCAGTATTTTGATGATGGAAGCGGGCAGGAACAGCCGGAAAGGTCTCGGGCGCAAATGGCATCCGGCTCTGGTGTTTCTGTAAGTGCAGATGGCTATATCGTAACAAATAATCACGTGGTGGAACACGCCAGCGAACTGATGGTTACCCTCAACAACAAAAAGGATTATAAAGCGACTATCGTCGGTGTAGACCCAAGTTCGGATCTTGCGGTCATTAAAATTGACGCGGAGGATTTACCCTACCTCAGTTTCGCCAATTCAGATGATGTACACCTCGGTCAATGGGTACTTGCCATTGGTTATCCATTAAACCTGGAGACTACGGTTACGTCTGGTATCGTGAGTGCCAAGGCAAGAAACATCGGCATTAACAACAAAAATAGCAAATCGCCGGTTGAATCGTTTATTCAAACGGATGCTGCAGTAAATCCAGGCAATAGCGGCGGCGCCCTGGTAAACACGCTGGGCGAAATTATAGGCATCAACAGTGCCATCGCCTCCCCAACCGGGTCATACGCGGGGTATTCATATGCCATCCCGTCGAACCTGGTGAAGAAAGTAGTCACCGATATCATAAAGTATGGCAGCTCAAAAAGAGCTTACCTGGGTGTAAGTTATGGCAGCGACCAAATGAGTGAGGCAGACCGCAAGAATAACAATATAAAAGAAGGTGACGGTGTTTTTGTTATGGACGTTTCTCCGGGCAGTGCGGCAGCAGAAGCAGGCATCGAAAAAGGCGATTTTATTACCAGTGTCAATAGCCATGTAATAAACACCGGTACGGAAATGCTGGAAAAAATTTCTTCCCTTCGTCCCGGCGATAAAATCAGCATCACTTTTCAGCATAATGGTGAAGTGAAAACAGCTGAAGTAACCCTGAAAGGCAATGACGCTGATTATGCCGCTGCACAGGAAGCACCTGCTTTCGAAAATCAGCGTGATGAAGAACAAGATGAACAGCAATAGGTAGGCTGTATATTTTTTGCAAAATTTTACTGGTTGTCTCAGGAGTACCCGCAACAAGGGCTTTTGAGACAACCTTTTTTTTTCCCGCGTATAGCCGGTCGGTGCATGATTTTAATGATAAACCAGGATTTAATTGTAATATTGCGATTAAACAATCATTCTTGGGTCTTACAAAGTCAGCAATATTTAACGCAAAACAAAACAGGCTTGCACAGATGATGAAAGCCCTGGCTCATCCTGCCCGGATCGCCATCATCCAGCAGCTGGTAAAGGCCAATGTCTGTATCTGTGGCGACCTGGTTGAGGAACTTGGTCTTGCGCAGGCAACCATCTCCCAGCATTTAAAAGAGTTGAAGAATGCCGGTCTGATCAAGGGGAAAATAGACGGAACAAGCGTATGCTACTGCATCGATGATAAAGTATGGAAGCAGTATCAGAAAGCATTAAACGCCTTCTTTACGAGCTATAACCCGGCAGGGAACTGCTGTTAAATTATTTTATTAACAATGATCGCAATATTGCAATAAATAAGTCAACATTGAAAAACATGGAAACGTCCGAAAAACTGAAAAACATCGTAAAGGAGAAATATCGTGAGATCGCCTTGCAAGATAAGGCAGATAACCAGGCTTCCTGTTGCGGGGCAGGAGCCTGCTCCACCGAGGTGTACAACATCATGAGCGAAGATTATGGCCAACTGAATGGTTATACTCCCGATGCGGATCTTGGTCTTGGTTGCGGACTGCCCACCAAGTTTGCAAAGATTCAGCCAGGCAATACGGTTATAGATCTCGGATCAGGGGCAGGCAATGACTGTTTCGTCGCCCGCGCTGAAACGGGTGAAACAGGGAAGGTCATAGGGATTGATTTCACGCCTGCCATGCTGGAAAAGGCCAGGCACAATGCCCAGGTGCGCGGTTTTAACAATGTAGAATTTCGAGAAGGAGATATAGAGCGTATGCCAGTAGGTGCAGACACGGCCGACGTGATCATTAGCAATTGTGTGCTGAATCTTGTGCCCAACAAAGACGGTGTTTTTAAAGACATGCTGAGGGTACTGAAACCCGGCGGACATTTTAGCCTATCCGATGTCGTACTGGTAGGCACTTTGCCTGAAGCGCTCCGGAAAGATGCCGAAATGTACGCAGGCTGTATATCCGGCGCGATCCAGAAAGACGAATATCTCGCCCTGATAGAAGCCAACGGCTTTGAGCAGGTTGTCGTACAGCAGCAAAAACAAATCATCCTGCCCGATGATATTCTGAAAAAATACCTGGATGACGAAGAACTGGCTGATTTTAAAAAAGCGTCAACCGGAATCTTCAGCGTAACCGTGTATGCCGAGAAACCGGCAGCAGCGCAGGCAGCATGCTGCGGTCCGGATTGCTGCAGCTAAAAAACATACAATGAATCAACAGCTCCGGGTAAAGGACAAAATGGAAAAGGGGAAAACATTTAAAATTGCCCCTTTTAAAAAGGAAATTCGTAAAACCGAACCGCACAAACACAACAACTATTTTGAAATCATTTACCTCTCCGGGGGCAGCGGAATTCATAATATTGATTCAAGGCAATTTGTTATTGCCCCCCCGGTAATTTACATCGTGCGAAAAGAACAGGTACATCATTGGGAGATCACCGCTGAACCGGAGGGATTTGTATTGATAATAAAAAAAGAATTTATAGATAACAGTCTCGACAAGGAGCTTAAAAATGTATTGACAAGAACCAGTATTTTTCCGTGTGTATACCTGAAAGATGATGTGTTGATCAGGAATATCTTTGGACTATTACAGCAAGAGTTTATTACTTGCGAACACGAAAACTCTCCGGTGATCGAAGGCTTGCTTAAAGCGCTCCTGGCAAAAGTATTGGAACAATCTTCCGATGGGCAACGAGCGACTGGTAGTAAAATTCATGCAAGCCTCTATGATGCTTTCCTGGAACACCTCAGCCAGGACCAGTTGCTGCGGAATAATGTCTCCTATTACGCGGCGATTTTAATTACTACGCCACAGAATTTAAACGCGGCCTGTCGAAAGGCAGCCAACCAGTCTGCCGCTCATGTGCTGGCCGATTTTATCATTAGCGAAGCCAAAAGACTGCTTTTGTATACGGACAGTTCTGTACTCTCGATTGCCTATTTACTGGCATTCAGCGATTCGTCGCATTTTGTGAAATACTTCAAACGACATACGGGCCAGACACCCAATGCA
>JBBSSY010000491.1:0-3413 GCA_038241595.1 Chitinophagales bacterium
GGAAAACGTCATAGCGTACTCATTTTTTGCAACATCAAACTTCCTGGCATGCATCGTTGGATATTTTGGTTCAAGTATATTGTTAATCTTTTTCACGTCCGTCTCTCACACCATAGGCTTCAAAGCAATTTTAACGCAGATGTAACGCAACTCAAGCTAACAACATAACCATGATTTGGTTGAATGGACGGTGAAAAATTTCTATAATAAATGTATTTCAATGTCGCGCAGGTCGGTGTTAACCGGGTAGACATAACAATTGATTAACTGATCGACATAAATCGTCAAATTGAAGGTTACACGCTGAGGACTTGATATAATCAGGCTTAAGAATTAACTATAAACCATAAACCATAAACTACAAACTACAAACTACAAACTCCAAAGCGTGGCCTAAGATTTTCATGTACAATGCTTTATAATATCTTGAAAGCATGAAAAATTTTTTTTTAGCGCTCCTGGTCATCATGGCATTCGCTTCGTGTGAAACACCATCTAACATCAAAGCAAGCCCGGACAATGCTACAAACACAATTGGTACCACTGGCTCCGCGGTTATGACCAGGGAACAACCTGTCACGCAGTCTCCTACATTGCCTGTTGGCACTAAAGATTCCCTGCGTAATATCCCTGCTAGTAATAAGGATTCATTGGGAAACCTGAAAGAATCGACGGGCGTAGTGAAGGATTCTATGCCAAAATAATCAGGATGTTTTGCTAGTCAGCGCCTGGTAGTCTGCGGGATCGTCTATATCCTGTAAAATATGAGGCGTTTCCATGGGAATGAGATGAAGGTGAAAGAGGTTTGCCTGCACGATCTCTCTGCACCCTTCCATATCCTTGTGAGCCAATATTGCATCCTTGTACCAGGATGACAAGATGACCGGGTTACCCCGCTTTTTGCCAAAGACGGGCAGGCAAATACATTTAGGATCAAGAAGATATTGTTTGTCAAACGCCTGCGCGATCTGTGCGTATTCGCCTGCTGTAAGCTTAACCATATCAGCAAGACAAATCATAAAACCCGTTCCGGTGGCTGCACGTACGCCGCGTTGGATAGAAGTTGTCATACCCAATTGATACCGCAAATTGATCACCAATTCAAATGGAAAAGGCTGGAGGGCGGCTTGCACCAGGTTCGCTTCATAACCGATAACGGCGATTACCTGGAATAAACCGGCAAGGTGTAACTCAGTTGCTACACATTGTATGACGGTTTGATCCCGGTACGGCAGCAGCAGCTTGTTATTACCACCCATGCGACTGGACGTGCCCCCGGCCAGTAATATCGCAGTTACCATGATAGCAAAATAAAAAAATTATTGATCATCCGCCGATCGTTGCCATCGATTCATGGGCAGGATTTTTCGCTGTTCGGTTCTTCTCCGCTTCCCAGCCATCTTTTGCCCGGTGTAAGAGGGCATTCACCAGGTTATCCTGTAATTCCTCGTCTGTCATTCCTGCGCGAGCCAAGTCTTTTACATTAAGCACCCCGTTATCGTACAGGCAGGTTTTAAGCATGCCCTGTGGTGTAAGGCGGATGCGGTTACAAGTGCCGCAAAAAGTTCTCGTATAGGCAGCAATAATGCCAACGGTGCCGGCGTGGCCGGGAATGCGGTAATTATATGAGGTAGAAAACGGCGGGTCTGGAATTTTCTGGATGTCCGGGTATGCCTGTCTGATTGATTCCAGGATCCGGATATGGTCCCAGTATAACCGGGTATAATGATTTCCTTCGCCATTGAATGGCATCTCTTCTATAAAGCGCACACTCACCGGCATTTCTTTGGTAAGCGCCACCAGCGGGATGATATCGTCGGTGTTTTTTCCTTCCATCACCACCGCGTTGATTTTCACGTCCATGTCGTGTTTCAGCAACGCCTGCAGGGTATTCAGCACCACGGGAAATTCATCGCGGCGGGTGATGGCAAAAAAACGGTCCCGGTCGAGGGTATCGAGGCTAAGGTTGACCGAGCGCACGCCCATTCTTTTAAGTTCCGGTACCAGCGGTGCCGTCAGTACGCCGTTGGTTGTGATGGTTATTTCCTTCAGCCCCGGAAGCAGTGACAGCGCGCCGATAAAACGCATGATGTCTTTTCTTACAAAAGGTTCGCCACCGGTGATACGAATTTTTTCTATCCCCATGTTGACCAGCAGGGAACAAACGCGCAGCATTTCTTCATAACTCATGAGATCCTTCCGGGAGAGCCAGTCGAGGCCGTGCTCCGGCATGCAATAAAAACACCGCAGGTTGCACCGGTCGGTGACTGCGAGCCTGAGGTAATTTATTTTCCTGCCGTGATTATCTAGTAACAAATGAGCTCCTTTGCAATTTAATTTTCATAAATGGTTCCCTGCCTGTTTCTCAACGGCATGCCCTGCCGGCCGGCAAAATGACCGCGAATTTCTGCTGCAATCGACAACGCGATTTCTTCGGGTGTGGCCGCACCAATATCCAGTCCTGCGGGGCTAAAAATCCGTTGCATATCAGTACCTGAAACCGGTTTGCCTTCGGCTGTCAACGCATCAATCATCTTGATTGTTCTTTTGCGCGGGCCCAACATGCCTATGTAAGAAGTTTTTGTTGGCAGGATCTTCTGTAAGTTATCGAAATCTGTTTTATAATCGTGGGCCATCAGTACGACGGCAGTATAATAATCTGTTGGCGGCGTGATCCCTAACCTGTTATCCAGCAATTTTGTTGCGATCGACAGCAACGACCTGTCGGTTTTTGCTAGGCTGGCAACAACCGTCACGTCCCAACCCAATTCCCTGCCGGTACGCACCATCGTATAAATGTCATAATTGCTACCAAACAACACGAGCCGGGTAACGGGCATGATCACTTCTATAAAAATCTTGACGACCAGGTCCTCCGGGTGGTACTGAACCGTACGGGAAGTGCGGTGGGTAAGGCATTCTTTAAGGTCATGCAATACTTCCGCCGCAACGCTCGATACCGGAAATAGGGCACGGAACTGTTCATCATTTTCGTAGACGATGGCCTTTCCGAGTGATGGGAGCGGCGCGCTGGCACCGGTAATAGAAATAAGGATGGCGGGCTGCCGGGTTTCGGTAAGGGTCGCCAGTAGCCGCACCGGGTTCTCCTCGTCTGATGGGTACAGGGGCGTAAACAGCACATCGATGATGCCGTTGCAGCCAAGGCCAACGCCAATCTGGTGGCCATCGTCCTGCGTGGTGTCGTAGGTAACCAGCGAAACCTTGTCCTGGAAAATCGATTGTTGCGCCCGCCGCAAAGCATCGCCCTCCAGGCAACCGCCGCTAATGCCGCCCAGGTAGGTGCCATCGTCGAGCACAAGCATCCGTGCGCCGGTGCGGCGGTACGATGAGCCTTCCACCCGGGCTACGGTTGCCAGTACCGCACGCGTGGTTGAAAAGTCAATTGATTCATA
>JBBSSY010000492.1:0-3404 GCA_038241595.1 Chitinophagales bacterium
AAAACCCTTCACACATAAAACCATCGGCGTCGGTTCCCCTGGCGGAGTATTGCGGCGCGCCACAGTCTTTGCTATTGGCCTCGACCAGTTTCCCTTTTACATAACCACCATTGCCATCGTTTAAACGCGAGAACTTAGACGTCCCCTCGCACATGAAACCACCTGCAGCAGTTCCCTTTGCGGGATATTTCACCCCGCAGGCTGAACTATTTGCCTTCAGCAAAACACCGATGATAAAACCGCCTTTGCCGTTGCTGATCTTCTCGTACAAGGAACCATTGACACAGGTATCACCTGATTTTACCGGCGCATCGAACCCGCAGGAAACGCTGTTCTCTTCAAGCAAGCGCCCCCGGAGGTTGCCCCCCTTGCCATCGCTGACCGTTTCATATCGTGAGTAACTGATGCAGGTATCGCCGGTGACCATTCCGCGACTGGCTTTTACCACTTTAACAGGGGCCGTTTCAGTTGCCGTAACCCCATAGTTATAAAATACGGATATGTTGCCTCTGCCATCGCAAACAATTTCATCGATCCTCCGACGCAATTCGGCGACGTCGTTAAACACCCGGTAGCTACGGTTACCGAATTCAATGGCTGCACTTGGTGAACCACCAGTCGACAAGAAAAAGATGCTGTCGGTAGAATTTTTTATATAACTGAGGGTCAATGTCCGGATATCCCAGTCGGGCTGGTTGGGCGTCATCAGCGATTCGAAATCACGAAGCCTGGTGGCAGCGAGATACTGATTCACCTGGCGGTCAACCATGGCTGTGATAGATGCCGGTTTTTTTTGAATTGAATCCTTGATCTCCAGTTGCGAAATACAGTTGTAATTGTGATAGATACCATTGCCAAGACGAAGAATGCCCCCGATAGGCAGCGTTTTGCAACTGTCTTTCGACAAGCTGTTTAATGATTTAATTGCTGCGGGAAAATCGCCGCCCGGTAATTTGTCGGCGGTGACGATCGTCAGGGGAAAACTCGTAATCTGGGCGGCCGCCTGCAATTGTTGCGGAATGTCTTTATTCTCTTCCACAGGTTCACTGCATCGCCATACGCATAAAGATATCATGATGCAGAGGACAGCGTATAAATAACGTACGTTTTTTTTCATAGCAAGTCGATAAGTTCCCGGAAAATGTTTATTTTCTTCGTTAAACCGGCAGCCAGCAGGAACCGTTTAAGGCGGTTGCAAGCAGGCGTATCTCCACGTTTAAATAACCCGGAAACAATGTAATCCAACAATTACAGCGTCTGGATATGACAATTTATCAAACAGGCTCCTGTGCATTACGTAATACGATGCCATCGCAAGATCAAATGCAGGACGTACATAGTATGGGAATGCAAAAAGCCGGTTTTTATCTATCTGGGACATGTTGTTGCGTTAGGAAATGGTTTACCTGGATCCCGTCGCCGTAGATGGATATACGTAGACGAGCCCCCGGTGGATACATTTATTCATTGTAAGCATCAATTAGTTTTACAAAAGATTGGATAATGAAGCGGGCAGGACACAATGTTATCCATTTATTTTTAATGAATGAAAATTATTTACCGGTTGCCGGCGCCGCCAACACCCGTTAATTGTGGGCTGACGCTGGCCTGGCCCTGGCATACGTCAAATAATTAAACGCAAATCACCGCGAAGGCAACCTGCTGCAAGTTCT
Source organism: Chitinophagales bacterium (assembly GCA_038241595.1). GTDB lineage: Bacteria > Bacteroidota > Bacteroidia > Chitinophagales > Chitinophagaceae > JADCRZ01. The sequence goes on from JBBSSY010000492.1 coordinate 1,674, forward strand.
TTCACCGGCTTCCAAGGGATTTTCTATTTTTACGGAAACATAAGCAGGATGGACGTAAAAATAGGGGGCGGATGGAAAAACGTTCTAAAAGAAGAATTTACCAAGGCATACTTCCAGCAGATCACCATTTTTCTCAAGGCTGAAAAATCAACTGGTAAGATTATATATCCGCCCGGTAACCTGATCTTTCATGCATTTGATACTACGCCCTTCGACGAGGTGAAAGTAGTGTTGCTTGGCCAGGACCCCTACCATGGACAGGGGCAGGCGCATGGCCTGAGTTTTTCCGTGCCCGACGGTGTATCCCCGCCGCCTTCCCTTGTAAACATGTACAAAGAATTACAAACCGACCTGGGCGTACCCATTTCCAAAAGCGGTAACCTGACCCGATGGGCGCAACAGGGCGTGCTGCTGCTGAATTCCTCGCTAACGGTGCGTGCCGGACTTCCTGCAAGCCATGCCAAAATCGGCTGGATGGAATTCACCGATGCGGTGATCCGGAAGATTTCCGAACAAAAACAACAGGTGGTCTTCCTGCTGTGGGGCAAATTTGCGCAGGACAAACAGGTACTGGTAGACGAAACAAAACACCTCGTGCTAAAGGCCGCCCACCCCTCTCCGTTTTCCGCAGATAAAGGTTTCTTTGGCTGTAAACATTTTTCGAAAACAAATCATTATCTGGTCGAGCATGGCATCGATCCGGTCTATTGGAAGACGGGAAACTAGAAAGCAATTTAAGGTTTACAGTTTAACGTTTAAAGTTGTCACCTTCCCCGCCGGTCTCTGTTTGGTTCCTGCACCGTTTTGGTGACAGGGTGGGACTTGAGAGGCAGGAGATTGGAGGCAGGCGTCTAGCGGGCCCCATATTAAATACGATTAATAAGCATTATGAAAATATTCAGAGAGATATTCGGACGGATCTGGGCGGCATGGGGACTGATATTTTTTGTGCTTACCATGTTTTGTTTTATGATCCCGTTCCTTCGGATCAGGGCCCTGCCTGAACCACGGCGAACACGCCGGTTCATTCGCTATTCAAAGTTATGGATGGAAATCTTTTTACACGGCATCGGCTGCCCGCTCACCGTAAAAGGCGCCGGGCACTTTGAACCCGGTGAAAATTATATCGTCGTTTGCAATCACAATTCCCTGATGGATGTACCGGTGTCCTGCCCGTTCATTCCGGGCGGCAACAAAACCATCGCCAAAAAAGAATTTGCCCGGACACCAGTATTTGGCATATTGTATAAAATGGGCAGCATCCTTGTAGATCGTAAAAGTGAAAAAAGCCGGCGCGACAGTTATGTGCAGATGAAACAGGTGCTGGATATGGGACTGCACATGAGCATTTACCCCGAAGGCACCCGCAACAAGACCACGGAGCCGCTCAAATCCTTCCACGACGGAGCTTTCAGGCTGGCCATTGATACCGGAAAACCCATCATCCCGGCCCTTATCTTTAACACCGGTAAAGTGCTGCCATCTTCCAAACCGTTTTTTGTATGGCCACACCGCCTGCGGATGCACTTCCTCGACCCAATTTACATGGAACCCGGTGATACAGCAGCGATTTTGAAGGAGAAGGCATTTGCAATCATGACGGCTTATTATGTAGCGAACAGGTAGGTGCTATCAGCAATCAGCAATCAGCTGTCATCTGTCAGCAATCAGCTACCAGCCGACCCCCCCTCGGCTTAGCTGCTCGACACGACTCTTCCTGAACAGCCGGTT
>JBBSSY010000493.1:0-3393 GCA_038241595.1 Chitinophagales bacterium
AAAGGAGCAAAGTTTCGCCTGAAGTATTCAAGGCTGCCATTTTCATCATAGGCTGTTAAAACACGGCTGGTATTTAAAGCGTAACTAAACGGGTTTATGTCAAAATCCCGGTCATAAGATCCTTCTACCGGGTTGCTTTTTCTTGACGTGGTGCCAGGAGCTCGCTGTTGCCTTACTGAACCAGCTACCTTGAAACCGACTGTAAGACGATTTGAAAGATTATACGTATTACGCATATTAATGGTATAACGTTTAACGTTGTCTGCGATGGTCCACCCCTGGTCGTTGTAAAAACTAGTGGAGAAATATGATTGTGCTTTATCTGTTCCACTTGACAAACTCAGTGAATGTTCTTGTGTCAAAGCGTTTTTAAACAATACGTCAAACCAATCTGTATTAGCCGTAGCATACCTTGTTAAGAACGCATTTTTGGCTGCGAGTGTATTTGGTAATGCAAATGTTCCATCTGGGTTTACCACTTTGACGAGGTCAGCCATTTTGCCAAATACGCCGGCGTTTGGACGAGTCGCTACTTTAGAAAACTCTAAATACCCCTTCCGCTCCAGTTCCGCATACACCGACATCTGGTCGGCCGAATTCATAATGTCGTAATTAGCATAGCTCGGTTTTAACTGAACGCCAAAATTACCCGTATACGAAATCACCGGTATGCCGGATTTGCCTTTTTTGGTAGTAATGACGATCACGCCATTCATGGCGCGTGCACCATACAGTGCCGTAGCCGACGCATCTTTCAGGATGTCGAAGGTTTCGATGTCGTTGGCATTCAAACCGGCGACGGCAGAACCCAACAGGGTGTTTACATCACCGCTGGAAAGCTGGTCGTTGGATACGTTGATGATGTCTTCCAGCACCACGCCATCCACTACCCACAACGGTTTGTTATCACCGGTAATGGAAGTGGCACCCCTGATGCGCACTTTAGGTGCCGCACCGAATGTGCTGGATACGTTCTGGATGGCTACGCCGGCTGCGCGGCCTTCCAGCATACGGCTGACATCTACCACACCATCTGTTTTTATCTGGTCGGCATTCAGTTTAACGGAAGCGCCGGTAAATTTGTTTTTATCGATGCGCTGAAAACCGGTTACGACCACGTCTGCAAGCAGGTTGGGTTCGGCTTTCAACGAAATCGCTACCGTCGTCTGGCCACCGGCGAGCCGCACTTCCCGGGTGAGGTAGCCGATGTTGCTGATAACCAGCACGGCGTTGGCAGGCACGTTGTTCAGCACAAAATTACCCAGGCCGTCGGTATTTGTGCCGTTTTTCGACCCCCGCACCAGGATAGATACCCCCGAAAGCGGCTGATCAAGGCTATCAAGTATCCGTCCGCGGATCGTGGTATCCACTTTCAAGGGCAGGTGCCCTGCTGGTATATCCCGGTTGCCGGTGCCAGCTTGCGTAATACCGGTTAGGAAGAGGAAAAATGCAATAAGAAAAAGGGAATAAGCTGGTTTTCTCAGGAGCAGTAGTTTACATGCCATTTCAAAGGACTTAGATTTGATCATGACGTAGCATTGATTGTTATAATAAGCAGAAAAATATATATGACTCTGTTCCACTTGACATTGAGCGAATTGCGACGTTTTGCTGTAAAAAACAGCGATGTCACTACAGTTCGTTACCTGTCAATACAAATATAACAAGATACGCTGCGCGGACACAAACTAAATTTGATCGATTACGATGAAAAGGGCTGTAAACCAAAGAGCCACGGAGGACACGGAAATTCACAAAGATTATTTAATAATCTGCCTGTTTTTCCTGGTCCGCTGTGGCTCTTTGCCTGCGTGGGCTCCCTGCTGCAATTAAATTGAAATCTTAGGCCTTTTTCTTCTTGCCCATTGTTCCATCCATCATGAGCACCTGCCCTTTTTCCAGTTGAGTCACTTCCCCGTCTTTAGATGTAATCTCTCCTCTGTAGTTCACGACACTGCCGTTTTTCAGCGGAACGTCGATATTCATTTTAATTTGTTTACCGCTCCTGATCCAGTAGACCTTGCCATCAGACTTCATGGTAATGTGGTCGCGGCCTTTTACCTGTGAGTAGCCGTTTAAGGTAAACAGGGCAATCACAATTACGACGAATACTTTTTTCATATAGAGTATTTTGGCGTGAGAAATAATTCGGATATACGGATAGGTAAAATGTTTAGATTCCGCTGATGGTAAATTCTTACCTGGAATGTTTTCGTTCTGGCTATATTTATTGAATTTCCGCGCGATTATTCGCTCGCTGAATTTGTTTTAAATTTATAGCTACAACCATCTCCTTATGAACCGTAAACTTGTTTTTGCCTTTCTGCTGATGACTACATTTGAGCAGGTCTTCGCCCAGAAAACGATCTTCCTTTGGCCGGGCAGTGAGTCGAAGAAGAATATAGAACACGATATTTCGAAAGCAGGAGAGGGGCTCGTGGATGGAAAACCGCTGGTGCGCCTGTCGGATGTTACCCGGCCCACCATCACGTTGTATCCTGCGCCAAAAAATAAAGCGACCGGTGCCGCCGTGGTGGTATGCCCTGGTGGTGGCTACAGCATCCTGGCACTCGATCTCGAGGGTACGGAGGTTTGTGCCTGGTTAAACTCCATCGGGGTTACTGCCATCCTGCTGAAGTACCGCGTGCCTAAACAGCCCGACCAGCCCCGCTTCCAGGCGCCGCTAGAAGATGCGCAGCGGGCGATGGGTCTTGTTCGCGCCAATGCCAGACAATGGGGGATAGATACGGCCAGGATCGGTATTATGGGTTTTTCAGCGGGTGGTCACCTGTCGGCCGTACTGAGTAACAATTATAAAAATCGAACCTATCCGGCTATCGACGATGCTGACGCCCTGAGTTGTAAACCGGCCTTTGCCATGCTTATATACCCCGCCTACCTGGCGGTGGCGGAGGACGCCGATAAACTGGCCCCGGAACTGCCGGTAGACGAACAAACCGCACCAACATTTATCGTACAAACCGAAGACGACCCGGTTAGGGTGGAGAACAGCCTTTTTTACTACCTGGGGCTGAAAAAAGCAAATGTTCCGGCAGAGATGCACCTGTACGCAAAAGGCGGACATGGGTATGGCCTTCGTAAAAAAGGCATCGGTCTACAGGCCTGGCCGCAGCGGGCGGAAGAATGGCTGACCGGTTTGGGACTGCTGACTCGTTCCGGCAAATAGATGACGGGCGCGATACGGTTGAATCGGTTCGATCCATCGGCAGAAAAAGCAGTACCCAGACAGAAAGATGCTATTTGCGATTGATATTCTGACCTGGGTTATTATAATTTTGCCCGTTTAATGCTTTTGTAATATTTCATACTTATCAGTTTTTATCAAGTCTTTTTATTGTATTATATTTAATGACAATTCCATCCGTCCGGCAT
>JBBSSY010000494.1:0-3392 GCA_038241595.1 Chitinophagales bacterium
CCACCATCCCAGGTTGTAAATGCGGCTGCTTTATCAAAGCTTTTTTCAACGTCGGCGAAAAAACTGTATTCCTGATTGGCTGACATCTTCGAAGATTTAATTTAAAATATGGCTAGCGGTCTGCCTGATGAACGCCAGGTATTTTGGAAATTTACAACCTGGCAGTATTGACGGTTACGGCGTAATATTTTATGGAGTGCCCGTACTTTTCTCAAGCTGGCGTATTTTTCGATCGAGGTTAACGAGGTAAAGAACCACTCCTGCAAGTATGGTTACCAATACGGCGACCACTACGTAGATTTTTCCATTGGCTCTCATTCCTACCGCCATTTCCGGTTTGTCAGACAACGGCAGTCGCTCCTGCGCAAAAGCGACAACATTTATAAATACGGTACAGGCCAGGAGGAGTAAGTAGTTGAATTTTTTTTTCATGAAAAGCTAAATTTCTTTTCCGCGATTTTACTAAGCCGGATGCGGAGACTGGTGATCCAGATGCCCAATAGTGTCCAGCCGGGAAACGCGCCGAACCACAGGATGACACGCATCCTGCTATCAATAAATTTCGTGTCAAAGGCCGGGTTGCCCATACCACCGGGATGGAGACTTTCTACCAATCTGGGGATAATCCAGAGGGTCGGAAATAACATGGCGAAAGCAAAAATATTGTAGACTGCGCCGATGCGGGCGCGCTTATCGAGATCGGTCATCGAATTACGAAGGACCAGATAAGCAAAATAAATCAGGGTTGCGATCGCGGCGCCCAATTGTTTCGGGTCATTGCTCCAGGCTTTCCCCCAGGCGTATTTGGCCCAGATGGCGCCCGTAACGAGGCCAAGCACAGCAAAAAGGAGCCCGCAATTGGCAAATTCGACCGCGTGGATATCATCGCTTATTTTGCCCGAACGCAGATATTTGATGGAATAAACGACAGAGACGGTAAAAAATACCATCATGCTAAACCACATCACCACATGAAAATAAAGGTTGCGGATGGTTTCGTTCAGGATAGGCTTAGCAGGGACCCCTCCTAAAAACCCCCCGATGAAGGTGTATAGCAACATAATTACACAGGCAATTTTCCACCAGTCCCGGCCCAACTTCATGCAATCAGATTTAAATGTTGAAAGGCAAAAATAAGGCATATAGTTTATGGTTTATAGTTTCTGGTTTATAGTTAGTTAAATTAGTGGCAAAACTATAAACTAGAAACTATAAACCATAAACTGGCTTAGTCTTGCCATAAAAACGGGAACAAAATCACCGCCAACACCACGATGAGCACGTCAAGACCGGCCATCAGCATTAATATCTCATTATAGCCCGACTGGAACACATCGCTGAAGGCCGTATTAGAGAGGCGCATGAGCAGTAGCAATTGCGGAATGATGAGCGGGAAACCGAGAATGGCCATCAGGGCAGCGTTTTGCTGCGCTCTTGCGGCAATGGCAGAGAGGAAGGTAAATATGAGGCTGAGGCCGCTGCCACCGAATATGGCAATAAATAGAAATTTAAGCGCATGTTCAAGCGGATCGCCAAGCAAAAAACGAAAAAGCAGCAGGCTGGTCACGCTCATCACAATCATCACCAGGATGTTAAAAACCAGTTTGGCGATGATAAAATCGCGGGCGCCGCTGATCGAATAAAAATAAAGCATCCGACCGCGCGCTTCCTGCAGGAAGCTTTTTGCTACTGCGTTCACGCAAACAAAAAGCTGGATCATCCAGAAAAGTCCGTTCCACACGGCCGCTTCCGGTTCGCCCATCGCCAGGTGCAATACGAAAATAGTGGAGGCAACATACAACAGGATCCCGTAAAAGCTGTACTGCTGGCGTATTTCCAGCAGCAGGTCTTTTTTGAACAGTGCAACCAGCGGCCGGAAAGTGGTGGGTAAAGACATTGATAGATCCGGAATGTTTATTTTGAAAAAGTATAGACAAAAGCAAATAAATCAGGTACTTGGCACCAGGTTATAACAGATCCGGCACCTGGGTTCATACAGGTTTCTTTCACCTATCAGGATCTGTAATTCTTCATCCGTTTTACGATAGGAGTAGTTGGCAATGTTTCCACATTTTACGCAAATGGCATGTAACTTGGTGATGTAGTCAGCTTTGGCCAACAGGTTAGGGATCTGTCCGAAAGGTTTGCCGGTATAATCCATATCAAGGCCGGCTACGATTACACGGGCACCCCGAAGCGCCAGTTGGTCGCACACTTCGGGTAGCATACTGTCAAAAAACTGGGCCTCGTCAATGCCGACAACATCTACATCGCTGCCCATAAGTAAAATGCTTTGCGCATTGTCGATGGGTGTTGACAGAATGGTGTTTTCATCATGAGACACGATGTTTTTTAAATGGTAACGAACATCAACGGCTGGTTTAAAGATTTCCACTTTCAGATTGGCTATCTTCGCCCGCTTTAACCTTCGGATAAGTTCTTCTGTCTTTCCTGAAAACATGGAACCGCAGATCACCTCTATCCAACCCCTTCGCGCACCGTATAATATTGGTTCTATAAACATGTAAAACAGAGAATTAAAGAGTTTTAATTATTGTTTATAACTTTAATAAAGATTGTGTCATTCATTCAAATGTAGGATAACATATGGAAAGAATAAGAGCCCTGATTAATAAACTGCATGAGCAATCGCTGCGAGATCCTGATATATCTGTCATCAATATTACGGTGCAGATGCTTCAGGCTGAACTTGCCCGGCACCAGGCATATGCCCCTAAACAATTTGGTTCGGCAAAGGTGGCTGTAGTGCTGCCTGCTATCAATAAAATGTCGTATCCATTGCAACAGTTGACTCCTGATGCAGAAAATGGTTGGATGAAAAAAGCGCCGATGGCTGAAATGCGAGTGATCGAACCTGCAGTGGAGCCGGTTGTCGAAAAAGTAATTGTTCCCGAGACAGAAAAGCCGGTAGTGCCTGATGTGCAGAAAGTAATGGAACCGGTGGTCGCTGAGCCAGTACCGGAACTCGTTGCTGAGCCGGTGCCCGGAGTAATAGAGAAAGTGGGTGAACCAACCGTAGAGAAAACGGTTGAAAAGTCGGCTGAAAAACCACCCGTACGGGATGAGGAGATCAAAACGCAGGAACGTTCAGGTTGGCTGTTTAACCCCGTAGAAGAAACGCCGACGCTGGCCCACCAGGACGGGTTTAAAGAGAGGAATGATGTATTTGGCGGGTATGGGTCCTCCCTCAATGACCGTTTGAAAAATGAAAAAATGGAAGTGGCATCCGTACTCACGGAAGGACCTCTGCGCGATCTTAAAAAAGCAATCGGAATCAACGACCGGTTTGTATTTCTCAGTGAATTGTTCCGTGGGGACGAAACCATGTACGAAAGAAGTATAAAAACGATCAATAACTTTCGCATCTACCC
>JBBSSY010000495.1:0-3391 GCA_038241595.1 Chitinophagales bacterium
AACTACAAACCACAAACTACAAACCACAAACTACAAACCATAAACTACAAACCACAAACTACAAACTACAAACTTCTCTTTGTTCACTCAAACTTAATCGCCCGGAATTTCTCAAACTCATGAAAAGAGCGTGAAACCGGCGCCCAGGCGTATTTGATCATCTTTCCCCCGTCGTAATCGAGGCGGTAGAAATTGGCGTTCCAGGTAGCGCCGGAGGTGGCAGGAACTTTATCAAGCGGCGCAAAAATAGCGTAGGGAAAAAACAGTTCAGCGGACCATTCGCTAATGGCGCCGCCTTTGACGGCTTTCCCACCAACGACGGAAACCATTTTCTTTACCATTCTATTACCGGTATAATGCCATGGGATCCAGCCGTAATTCTTTTTGTTGAAGTTGGGAATCAGCAGCACCAACTCTTTATTGAGCGCGTTGATTTCATATTCCAGGTACATGGGGATCTGCGTATTGGTGTGGAAGAACACTTCGAATACATCTCCCTGGAACAGGTTTTCAAAATCATTTTCGAACTCCGTGGTAATTTTTTTATCCTCGCCGTTGAACAGCAGGTAAATGCCTTTCGGAGAATACATGATTTTAAAACGGCTCTTGTAGCTGGTGCCCGAATCCAGTTGCATCATCGGGTTCCAGCCAGCCTTGTTCCATTCGGCATTGCTGCCGTCGCCAGAAAGTGAAAAATCGCCGCACTTTTTTACGAGAAATGTGTCTTCAGCAGGTGCCCGGAAAGCCATCATGTAAAATGGCAAGAATAGCGTGACGATGAAAAGGATATAAGAACGCTTCATAATAACAACTTTAAACTTAAAACCTTAAACGTTATACTAATTCCTCCTTCTCCGATAGGGCACTACCACCGGCTCTGCCAGGCCGTCGAGATCGTAGACGATGCGGCCTTCACGGATCGTTACTTCACATTCCAGCTTTTTGGTAGCGGGCATTTTGTATCCTGTTTTATCCCAGAAACCAAATTTGCCCTCACGGATATTGAAGATGGCGACATCTGCAACGGAGCCTACGGACAGGTTGCCCAGTTCCTCTCTTTTTATCGCTTTCGCTGCATTGGAGGTCGTCGCTTTTACCACTGCCGGCAGATCCATGCCCATGGCCATAAAACGCGACATCAGGCTGAGCAGGTCTTTCATACTGGCATTCATGCTACCGGTGTGCAGATCGGTGCTGATGGTGTTTGGAAAGAACCCGTTCTTTAAAGCAGGAATGGCCTGTGAATAGTTAAAACTCGCGCCGCCGTAACCGACGTCGAAAATGATACCACGTTTCTGTGCGGCGAAGACAAACGGTTTTACTTTATTCGTTGTTTCGTCTACGATCGTTTCGCGCACGTTGCCTTCCAGTTTCGTAAAGGCATGGGTGTAAATATCACCCGGGCGAAGGTGTTTCATAAAAAGATCTTCGATGGACAACGGTGGGGTAGACACGCCGAAATCGACGATCACCGGCATATTGGCGAGCCTGCCCGCTTCTACTGCGTGATCCACCGGGAACCAGCTGGCGCCCTCAAAATGCGCTACTTTAAAGCCGACAACATATTGCGACCAGCGACGTGCGACGCCGGCAGCCAGTTTTGAATCCATGTCGCTGGTGTCCTGTTCGTACTGACCGCCGCGCATGCCTTCGCCCACGATGTTTAAAAAAGACAGTACGCGGGTGCTGGATAAATCGATGATGTTTTTTTTGAACAAAGGAAATGATTTCCAGCCCGCGCCGCCGCAATCAACGATCGTGGTAACGCCCACGCGGAAGGTAAACCCGTCGGGCGGTAACGCTACCGGTCCGTTGCTCAAATAATGTTCTGTGCCTGCAAAAACATGCCCGTGTATGTCGATGAGGCCGGGCGTTACCACCAGTCCTTTTGCATCTATCACCTGCAAGGCTCCCTTGCTGTCGACGGATTTCGCCACCTTTACGATCCTACCGCTGTCTATGGCTACATCCATAATGGCGTCAATGTTGTTTTTGGGATCGATGACCCGTCCGCCCTTGATGACAATGCTGTACGATTGTGCATGTACACCGAGGGCAAAAACGGCAAGCGCGAAAAAGGCTAAGGAGTTTTTCAGCATGAGTGTGTGTTTTCAGTTTTCAGTTGTCAGTTTTAAGTTGGCAGTTGGCAGTTGGCGGTTAGTTCAGCAATCAGCAATCAGCTATCAGCTATCAGCTTGGAAAGGAAGTAAATATACTTATCAATCATTTATTTATGATAGAATTGGTCGGAATAATTGTTGGCCTGTTTATTTGGCAAGTCTACTGTAATTAGTAAAAAGCTCATAGCTGATAGCTGATAGCTCACAGCTGATAGCTCACAGCTGATAGCTCACAGCTGTGGCAATTGCTTCGGATAAATATTCCTGTTAGATCTACCCCTTAAAACAAAACAGCCGACCGAAGTCAGCTGTTTTATAAAAAGTTGTCGTATGTATTTGTTACCTGCAAATTGCAAACTGCAAACTGCCAACTGCAAACTGCCAATTGCGACCTGCCAACTGCCTTACGGCTTATCCCACCAAACCCGGGTCAGCAGGTTATCGGTGGTACTCTCAGAGAATCCCTGTCTTTTCAGCGCTTCCAGGTAATTGGCCTGGTTGAGCAGGTTTTCGGCGATCGGGATGGAAAAGCGGCGGAACATATTGCCACCCGTTACATTGCCGGGATAATTTACCTTGGCCAGAATGGGATAGCCTGTGCGTCTCCAGTTTGCATATACTTCGTAATCGTCGCCAAACATAGAGATCCATTTTTGGTCGGAGATCGTTTGCAGCTGCGTTTCGAAAGCGGCCCCTGCCGGGTATGGGTTCGCTAGCAGGTATGCGCTGATCTGTGCCGCAGAAATGATGTTGGAGCTCGGTGGCACAGCTGGCCACAGCGCCCACTGGGTCATGCCTGCGGTTACGCCTAAATCATAAGCGGCCTTGGCGGTCATGCCTGAATACCAGCCACGGGCTGCGGCCTCCGCCAGCAGCAGGTAAGATTCAGCGGGTCCCATAATGACAATCGGCGCAGCCAGGTTCAGGACCAGGGGGGAAGGTTCTGAATAGGTGTCGAAATCCAGCGGTTTCGTATTCAAGCTTCCGGGAACCATGCCTCTTTGCAACGCCGGCGTGTTATCAGCGACGTAAGCAGTTGCACCGGGGGGTTTAACCCATACAACGGACATTACCGGAAGGCGCGGGTCGCCGGTTGTTTTTAATTTATTGAGAAAAGTGGTTGCGTATTTACCGCCCTCCACGTTGTCTACATCTTGTGGGTTGAGGTAATTTCCATCAAGCAAACTACGCACTTTGGGATTCATGCCACCGGTGACATTGGCGTAGGAAATCTTCGCGATGTCGGCATCCAGTAAGATGGGGCCGCCGGC
>JBBSSY010000496.1:0-3370 GCA_038241595.1 Chitinophagales bacterium
CCGTTGGGGCTCGATGCGGCAAAGCCCCCTCTAGCCTGGCAAATGCTGGAACGCAGGCCAGGCAAGTACAAGATGCTTATCGCATCCTTGTGGACACCGACTCGCTGGCGGTACCTACTGGCAAAGGCAGGACATGGAATACGGGTTGGATCGCTTCCTATGACCACCTGGTGCACTACAACGACCACGCCCTGAAACCATTTTCAAAATACTTCTGGCGGGTCATCCTATCAGACATCAATAACCGAAGGTTAACATCTCATAATAATTCAGGCTTCGAAACTGGCAAGATGGACATGTCAAATTGCAGCGGTCCGTGGATTTCGGACTCCAAAAAAAAGTCGAATTTTATTCAACAGCATGTATACTGCCGAATATTGCCAGCCTGGATCAGCCGGGTGGAAACAAAACCGGTTTTGGCACATATCAAGAGTCAATAAACCCGCCACCGCCTTAACTGCTCAGCTTGGTGCCGGTTCATTCGAGTTTACCTGGAACTAACAGGTGGGCAATACAATACCACGTCGCAGTGGTTGCAACAGGCAGCAGGTTCAGCAACACACCTGCCAGTTTCATATGGATCGTTAGTAGTTTATGTAAAGCCGGGGATAAAATATCACATCACCCGTTGATGCAGCGTGTGGCTGCATAAAATCGATCAGCAGATCAAATAATAATTACGCTGTTTTTACCACCGAAAACATTTGGCTCTTCAAGATCAGCTTCTGGTTCATTGAGCCAGCGTGTTTCGTTGACGCGGTATTTAAATTCGTGTTGTGTGTTTTTCGGCAATGAAATATCGCAGCTAAAACTGCCATCTTTTTTCTTGCTCATGACAACTGAATTTTCCCAATCGCTGTTCAGTCCATGTATTTCAACGGTTTCCGCATCATCAACATTCACGACGAATTTAACTTTGCAATAATCTTTACTCTTGAAATATTTTTTCTGTAACATCTTTTTGTATTTGGTAAGAACGAGGTTTCGCTGTAAAAATACTAAGATAACGTCATCTGGCGGACATTATTTCTACACCGCTGTTAATAAAAGGGTTTGGGCTTCCAATCGTTTTGTGTGATTACAATTATATCATGGGATTATTCCCGGGTACATCGATACGTTGACCGGAGCCAAATTGGAGTGATAGGTATCGTTAATCGCTGCGATGAATTGGTTGGCTGCGATGGCGTTTCCACGAGGCGTTAAATGCACACCATCCAGCGAGAATATACCGCCTGTAATAAACGCTCCATTAACAGGAACACCGTCTATCACCAGGCCCGCTGTAATTTTGTTGAGGTACTCGTACGAATCAAAAACGGCCAGTTTAAATATGCTGGCAACTGCTTTAACCGTTGAATTATAATTCAGCAGGTACTCCTTCTCTTTGGCAATTTCAGCCACATCCAATACCTCTTTGCTCAATAACGGGTTTAACGGAGAAAGGCCATAACCCGGTATACCATTGACCATGGTACCAAGGGTTGCGGTTTTAAAATTCAGCAGTACCAGGTCGTTTTCGGTTGCTGCACGCGGAACGTAAATTCCGCTCACCGGGTTTAATGCCATGATGTAAATCGCAGAAAGTGCGGGGTTAGTTTTCTTTATGCAATCAACCAGCGCTTTTACAGTTACCGTATTAAAAAATGGAAATACAGTAACATCAGGTATGGTTGCCACCACGCCTTTTGCACCGGATTTGGTAAAGTTGGTGATGGCCAGATTATACAGCGCAGCGAAGTCTGCCTTCGGTATCAGGGAGTCGATACCACCAGACGTGGCAAAACCGAGGGCATCGTTGTTACCGAGCCAGCAACTGAAAAACGTAAAGGGTTCTTGTGTTACGAAGTCAAGATATGTGGTTGAATTTTCGCCGGCATCGAGCGGAAGTAATCGCTCAAAATACGGATTTAAATTACCCAGCGGCGCATAGGTGATCTGTTGCAATTTAATACCCGGTACGCCGTAATTATTTAATTTACCTTTATACTTTGTGTATAGCGTTACATCTCCAAAACCCGTTATCGTGGCCTGTCCGCGGATAGCCAGGTGATCGGTTACGGGAACGATGTTGGGAGAGCCGTCTGCGTTAAAACCGGCGAGCCGCAGATAGCCGGAGCCATTTGCCTGGTCTGTTGAAAATAGCGGTGAAGTAAATGGGCCGCCGCCGATCAGTTTCATCTGCTCCGCGACGATATTCGGGTAAGCCACTTTTTGCCCGTCCAGGTATAACCCGCCATTGGAGTAACCCGCTGTAATGGAATTTCCAATCGCAATGTACCGGGTAAAATCCGCCTTTTCAGATGGCCTGATTGGTTCTTTTTTACAACCGGCAATAACAAAACACACCAATACTATCCATGGCTGGAGGAAACGTAATTTCATGATGGTATTTTATAACTTTTATAATTGCTGTTGTGGACTGTACTTTTTCCTGGGAGCGGCCGGAAGCCTAAGATAATATTCTTTTTAAATATTATTGAAAATTTTTAAAAGCTGGAAACAGGGAGCATTTAAAGCACTTGACTTGCTCTTGAATGTCTCCTGGTTTACTTATGTTTTTAAGATAGTAAATTCGCCGCTGAGGCAACGACATGCGTGCATGCTGCCAGTTACATAAAAAATACCGCAAGATTCGGGTTGATGCCGGCCGCACGCATCGGTAGTTTTGTGAGATAAATAACGACGTATGAAAGTGCAAGACGAAGCAGATTATAGCCGGATCGCGCAGGCGATCGAATACATCCATACAAATTTTAAGAGCCAGCCGACACTGGATGAAGTAGCAGAAAAAATTTCACTCAGTCCCTTTCATTTCCAACGGCTCTTTACGGAATGGGCGGGTGTGAGCCCTAAAAAGTTCCTGCAATACATCACCGTTGCGCATGCAAAAAGAATGTTGAAAAATGAGGCGGTCACCTTGTTTGATGCCGCCTTCGACACCGGGTTGTCTGGCACCAGCCGCCTACACGACCTGTTTGTGAACATCGAAGGCATGACGCCCGGCGAATATAAAAATGGTGGCGAAAATCTGCAAATCAATTACAGCTATGGCGAAACGCCCTTCGGAAACATCCTGGTTGCTTCTACCCCTAAGGGCATTTGTCACATCGCCTTTGCAGATGAGCCGGGAGAAGCGTATGCCGCGCTGCAAGCCCGTTTTCCGAGAGCTGTTTTTACTCAAATGGTCGACCTGCTGCAACAGAACGCGCTCTTCTTTTTCACGCATGACTGGAGTACGCTCAACCAGGTCAGGCTGCATCTCAAAGGCACGCCGTTCCAGCTGAAAGTCTGGGAAACACTGCTAAAAATACCCATGGGAAAACTTACCACCTACGGAAGCGTGGCCACGCAGGTTGGCAGCCCGAAC
>JBBSSY010000497.1:0-3366 GCA_038241595.1 Chitinophagales bacterium
AGAAGAAGGGTATGGGGTATGGGGTATGGGGTATGGGGTATGGGGTATGGGGTATGGGGTATGGGGTATGGGCGAAGAAGATTCTTTCTATGAACACTCCTGTAAAAAATAACAGCGTTTCTATTGCAGGATTTTTATTCACTTTCCTGGGATCGATTCTTTTTTCCACCAAAGCGATCATCGTAAAAAAAGCGTTTGCCGACACCCCCGTCGACGCAGTTACGCTGCTCACGCTGCGCATGGTATTTTCTCTGCCATTCTTCATTGGCATCGCGTTGTTTGCATCCAGTAAAAAAGACAACGTGCGGCTCTCCAAACGTCAATGGCTCACGATCATCGTGGTGGGCCTGCTGGGTTACTATGTGAGCAGCCTGTTTGATTTCATCGGCCTTAAATACATTTCTGCCGGGCTTGAACGACTGATCCTGTTCCTCTACCCCACGTTTACCGTGCTCATCAACGCGAGCATCTTTAAACAAAAAATCACCCGCATCCAGTGGATCGCGCTGGCACTGACCTATACGGGGATAGCCATCGCGTACCTGGGCGAATTACAAATAGATACCGGCAACCCGAATTTTCTGCTGGGCAGCATGCTGATATTCTGCTGCGCCATCACCTACTCCATGTACATTGTCGGCAGCGGCCGCATCATCCCCGTGGTTGGTCCGACGAAATTTACGGCCTACGCCATGCTGGCTTCCACCGCGGGCGTCTTCCTCCATTTTTTGTTCACCGGCAATTATATCCTGATCTCATCCGGCAAGGCACTGTGGACCTATGGCATCCTGCTCGCACTGCTTGCCACGGTGATCCCGGCGATGCTGATCTCTAACGGGATGAAACGAATCGGGTCAAACAACGTAGCGATCATTTCGGGCATCGGGCCCGTTTCAACGATTATCCAGGCACACTTTATCCTGGACGAAAAAATCTTTGCGGCCCAGGTGTATGGCACCGTGCTGGTGATCGCCGGGGTATTGTTGATCGGCTGGAAAAAATGAGATTTTCTGCTAAAATAAAAAATTGGCACCGCGTTGTTCGATATACCATTTTAACGTAGGTTTGCAAACTTGAATCAACCATCTGAAATGCCCGGGTGGCGAAATTGGTAGACGCACTGTGTTCAGGTCGCAGCGTTCGCAAGGATGTGCTGGTTCGAATCCAGTCCCGGGCACTAAAATGGACAAATCGAAACTAATTCGGTTTGTCCATTTTTATTTTGGCTAACACCATGAGCGGCGAAGTAATCACCACGGCACTGCTTAATTGACACTGTACCGGTGCGAAATACTCAATGTAACTGGTGACGTCTTCAGTGGAATCTTAAAGACAATCCTGAAGAATTCTGATCACTCACCCCACTTTTAAGAACAGGTTCCGGCCCCGGCCCTTGGAATTAATCCACATTATTTTCAGCTACGAAAACATGCTTCTTTTTAAATAAAATTAATGATCATATTTCTCTATCCACGAAAAGTGTTTCTGATAAATTGATTCTTTATTTTTCTGAACGAAAATCAAAAACGCCTTGGCTACCTCAGACATTTTTTTTTGCTTCAACCAGACTAATCGCCAGTGTTCTGTTAACGGCAAACCCTTTACAGGAATAATTACTATTTCTTTTTGCTTCAACTCGTTCTTGATGCTTAAAATAGACTGTATGGAAAAGCCAAGACCCGCCATTACCGCCTGTTTCACGGCTTCGCTGGACGTTAATTCCAGTTTGACATGCGGCACAATATTGGCCTTTTGAAAATATTTTTGCATGGTGACCCGCGTGCCGGAACCTTCTTCCCGGTAAATAAGTGGAATGCTGTCAAACACAGCCTTACTGGACTGTTTCGTAATTTTAATATCACTATCCGTTGCACTTGTCAGAAACAATTTATTGGGCAACAATATTTCCTGCTCAATATCGAGTGTTTCCGGCAATACGGAGACAAGGGAAAAATCCACCTCGTTGTTCTCCAGGCTTTTTACCACCCTGGTTTTATTGGTAACATCCATGAATAAATCAATTTGCGGGTTGGCTTTTAAAAAGTCCTTTAAATAATACGGCATGACGTATTTGCCCGTGGAAGCAACTGACAGCTTAAGCCTTCCCGAAAGAATGCCTTTAAAACTTTGTGTCTGGTAATTTATGGATGCCACCTCTTTTAGAATCCTGTCTGATATCTGGTAAAGCTCCCTGCCAAAATCGGTTACATACAGCTTTCTGCCCACCACCTCCGCAATGGCAATATCAAACTGCGCTTGTAAGTTCTTTATTTGAATAGATACCGCGGGTTGTGTCATATGCAGCTCCTCAGACGCCTTGGTAATGCTTTGGTTTTGCACAACGATCATAAATACTTTCAGTTGCTGTAAGGTGAAGTTCATAAATTGTTTTTATGGATTACATAATAAAGATAAATGAAAGTATATGAATAAAGTCACGCAATTTCGCCCTACAAAATTATCACACATGACAAAAGTTACCGTTGCAAAGGGAGATGGCATAGGGCCTGAGATAATGGATGCTACCTTAAAGATTATCATGGCAGCAGGTGCCGCTATTGAAATCGATGAAATTGAAGTGGGAGAAAAAGTTTACCTGGCAGGCAATCTGGCAGGTATTGCCAGGGAATCCTGGGATGTAATCAGAAGGAACAAGATTTTTCTGAAAGCGCCTATCACTACACCCCAGGGCGGTGGATACAAAAGCCTGAATGTTACCACCCGTAAGTTTTTGGGCCTATACGCCAACGTGCGTCCCTGCATGAGCCTTCATCATTTTGTAAAAACAAAACATCCGCAAATGGATATTGTAATCATCAGGGAAAATGAAGAAGACTTGTATGCCGGCATTGAACACCAGCAAACCGATGAAGTGGTACAGTGTTTAAAATTGATAAGCCGCCCGGGCTGTGAAAAAATAGTACGCTATGCCTTCGAATATGCCAAACAGTACGGCCGGAAAAAGGTCACCTGCTTTACGAAAGACAACATCATGAAACAAACGGACGGCCTTTTTCATGAGGTGTTTGACGAAATCGCAACGGAGTACCCGCAAATTAAAAACGAACATTGGATCGTCGACATTGGCGCAGCAAAAATGGCGGACACGCCCGAACTGTTTGACGTAATTGTAATGCCAAATTTGTACGGTGATGTACTGTCTGATGTGGCGGCACAAATTACCGGCTCCGTGGGTTTGGCTGGCTCTGCCAATATAGGCGAACAATGCGCCATGTTTGAAGCGATACATGGTTCAGCACCAAGGGTTGCAGGTCAGAACAGGGCCAACCCGTCGGGGCTGTTACAAGGCGCGGTAATGATGCTAAATCACATCGGACAGGGTACCATTGCAGAGAAAGTACAGAA
>JBBSSY010000498.1:0-3363 GCA_038241595.1 Chitinophagales bacterium
AATTCCGTAAAAGGTTTCGTGGAAGGGTACGATGCCGCAGACAGCAGCAGGGCCAGTGCGCTGGCGCTTCGTGATGAATGGACCGCAGAAGAAGAGGACCAGTACCGCCCCCACAACGGCTATGGAAACATGATCGAATTTATGGAAGCAGACCTGCTGAAACACGATTGCCGCATCAGGAAGTCTGTTGTTGTTACACGGGTCAAATGGCAACGAAGCGAGGTTATGATCACCACGGAGGGCGGCGACGTATATCGGGCCAAACAGGTCGTGATCACCGTTCCACTGTCGTTGCTACAGGAGGAGGCAGTTGCCTTTGAACCCTTACTGCCTCAGATAACCGCAGCGACAAAAAGTATGGGCTTCGGCAGCGTCATCAAAATATTGTTGCAATTTAAAAATGCCTTCTGGAAAACACCGGCCACAAACTTACGCCTGAATGCAGACCTGTCAAACCTCGGCTGGTTGTTCTCGGAGGCTGAGGTACCAACCTGGTGGACGCAACTTCCCGAAGAATCGTCCCTGTTAACTGGTTGGCTTGCCGGGCCGAATGCGACGAAAAGAAAGGATAGTGATGACCAGGTGATCTTACAGGAAGCCATCGCGTCGCTTGCCGGTATTTTCGGCATGAGCAGCGAGGACATCGCGCAACAACTCACGCATAGCCGGGTGTTTAACTGGCTGGCGGATCCTTTCAGTCGCGGTGCTTATTCTTACACGACAACGGAAACGGACGAGGCGGTAAAAAAGCTGGAAATACCCATTGAAGACACCATATTCTTCGCCGGCGAAGCGATGGCCAAATCGCCGCATACCGGCACCGTCGAAGGGGCGCTGGAGAGCGGGGAATTCGCTGCGGTGTCCATAAAAAATCAACGATTGATTTTTTAAAATACTGAGCCGTAACGGTACCGCGGCCAACGGCTTCCTGCAACCCGTAACTGGCTGGTTTAACGGCCTATTTTAGAATCGTTTCAATCCTGGCCAGTTCTTCTTCGCTGAAATCTTTACGATCAAGGCATTTAAGTGAATCCAGCAACTGTTCCGGCCGGCTCACGCCAATCAGGACGCTGGTTACGCGTTTGTCTTTCAACAACCAGGCAAGCGCCATCTGCGCCAGCGTCTGGCCACGGTCAATAGCCAGCTGGTTCAGGCTGCGTATTTTATTCAGGGTGGTTTCCGTCAACTGGCTTTCTTTTAAGAAACCATGCGATTTAGACACCCTTGAATCGGCGGGAATGCCGTGCAGGTACCTGTTGGTCAGCAAACCCTGTGCGAGCGGTGAGAATGGAATACATCCTACGCCTTCCTGTTCCAGCACATCGAGCAAACCTCCTTCCACCCATCTTTCAAACATGGAATATTTTGGCTGGTGGATCAGGCAAGGCGTGCCTAAACGGCGCAGGATTTTTATAGCGGCTGCCGCTTCCCCGGCCTGATAATTTGAAATGCCCACGTACAATGCTTTTCCCTGGCGGACGATCAGGTCGAGTGCGCCCATGGTTTCTTCCAGCGGTGTATCAGGATCGGGACGATGGTGATAAAATATATCTACATAATCCAGCTTCATTCGCTGCAAGCTTTGATCGAGGCTGGAAACGAGATATTTTTTCGAACCCCACTCGCCGTAAGGCCCCTCCCACATGTAATAACCGGCTTTGGTAGAGATGACGAGTTCATCGCGGTGGCTGCGGAATTCGTCATGCAGGATGCGACCGAAATTTTCCTCCGCAGACCCGGGCGGCGGACCGTAATTGTTTGCCAGGTCGAAATGCGTAACCCCTTTATCAAAAGCCAGTGTAAGAATGGCGCGTGAATTTTCCAACACATCCACATGCCCGAAATTGTGCCAGAGACCAAGCGATAATTCGGGCAATTTGAGGCCACTGGTGCCGCAGCGGCGATAGGTCATCTGTTGATACCGGTCAGGAGAAGGCAAGTAGGGCATGCTAATATTTTTGCCAAAGTAACGGAAAGAAAATATAGCGTCTCACAATATCGCCGATTTAACCTGTAGAAAATAAATTGCCGGCAAAATCAACCGCATTTTTAGTCTTCATCAAAAATAAATATATTCATACAGCCGTTTGCCATATATAATGTAAGCCCCGGACGTTACCCTTTAAATTGGATATTATGAAAACGCTTTCAGAAACATGGTTTGCGGAAGGTTATATCGATTTTGAATTAAAAAGATACACGTTACTTGCCTACCTGCAGGAAGTGACCAAATGCTTTCATCAGCAAAAACTATATCCCCAGCTCGCAGATCTGATCTTTCATTACAACAACCTGCTTTCCTTCAAGGATAATAAAAAGTATCTCCAGGAAAAATTCCCCAAGCAGCTGACGCAGGTAAATATGGAACAGCTTGAAATGCTGTATGAGCGGATGATCGCGGACGATGAGCTGATGGAGGAACTGGAAACCATCATCACCTATTCAGCCGGCCAGATGAAATCTGCCATCACCAGCGGTGCGGAGATCTACGAGTCCGTTGAAACAAGCCTGAAGATTTCGCCGGTTGGCATCATACCGCTGGACATAAATGAAGGATATATGTTCCTGCATCATGCCACCTCGCACCAGACATTCGTGTACTACTACCGCATGACTATCTTCGAAAAACACGATGAGAAATACCGCGGCATCAAAACCGATTTTATCAACAGCTGGCAGAAGAACTTCGTCAATACCTATGGCAATATAAAGTCTGAACTGATCCGCCAACGCCGGCAGCTCCCCAACCCGGCCGTGTACAGCATTGAAACAGCGCTCAATTACCCGCTGGAAGAAACGCTGTTGCCGATTGCGAAAAGAAGCCTGGTGAGGTACATTTCTTCGGGTGTTGCATAAAACACGTTGAGTTTAAAGTTTAAGGTTTAAAGTTTATAGTTTATGGTTGGGGCCGACGCATCCCCCGTTGGTCTCCGCCTTATCGTCCACTTGACCTCCCACTCGATGAGCTATTTTTCGACCTTCCCCGCCAGTAAAGCGGTGCCTCTCTTTTTTTTTGTCATTCCGCGGTAGCCGCTGTTTGGTTTTTGCATACAACGACTATGCGCGGCAACCAAGGGGGATCTCCTGACAATTTCGCTGGCTGCCTAACCCGTGCCAATCTGCAACATTGAGCCGAGATTCCGCGTACCGGCCGCGTCAGAAACGGGTGAGCTACACCTCGTACCGCGGCCGATCGCGGACTGACAAAATGATGGGCAGTCGAGTAAGGATGTGAAGCGTGGGGCGCTGATCGCTGACAGCTGACCGCTGACTGCTGATTGCTGATTGCTCACTGCTGATTGCTGATTGCTGATTGCTGACTGCAGCCCCCCTCAACGCTTCCTGGCATACAACCGTCCCATC
>JBBSSY010000499.1:0-3357 GCA_038241595.1 Chitinophagales bacterium
AAGATTCGAACGGAAAATATTTCCTGTACTTTTCCAGGTGTTGTTACAAACATGCCGTGGAGAGCGATGTGTCCAGACTGGCCAAGAAATCCGGCTGGTTCGACAAGATTGAAGAAAGCTGGATATATGGGGTGGAACTAAAACCGGATTTCTCAGGCATCACCGGCGAACCGGTATTGCTGTTGCGTCCGCCGGTAAGCATGAATGACAAACAGGCCGAATGGGAAAGCCGCTCGGTGACCTCGCGCGAGGTGAACCGGCGCTGGACGGAAGGTTCAGTGACGTTTAAGAAGGACGGTCTTTATTATATGATGTATTCCGCCAATCATTTCGGGGGGCAGAATTACGCCGTCGGGTACGCCACCGCAACTTCCCCGCTTGGGCCGTATACCAAGGCTGCCAACAACCCTGTACTTCAAAAAAATACCGCGTCAGGGGGTTCTGTAACCGGAACGGGGCATAACAGCATTACGTATTCGCCCAACGGCAAAGAGATGTTCTGCGTATATCATGGCCGCACGGCCGCCACGGGCGACGAGCGCGTGGTGTTCATCGACCGCATGACTGTCAACAACGGCAAGATCACCGTGCTGGGCCCGACGACGACGCCTCAAAGAAAGCCGGATTGAGTTTGTAGTTTATAGTTTGTAGTTTATGGTTTATGGTTGGTAGTTTATAATTGGGATGAAATTTTAAATGCCCGACAAGTTTGAATAAAGTGGTGCATGCCACCATTGGCTTCCCCACCTTTCAGGAGGGGTGCTTTTGCGAAGCAAAAGCGGGGTGGTGAGTGAAGTTTTATTCATAGCGGCAGCAATGCGAAATTTAACACACCACCCCCGCCGTCCTTCGGCCGTCGACCCATCCTAAAAGTAGGGGAAACCAGTTTTTTGTCAATGCACAGTAGTTCACAAACAGCCTGCTTCATATAATTAGTTCAATGAAATACATCCTTCCCGCCTCCTGCCTCGCTTTAATAGCCGTTTCCATCGCGCTGGCCTTTACACCTAAAAACGCGTCGCAGCTGCCTGTAAAACCGCCATCACATCATTACCTCTACGTAGCCACACCCGGCATCCGCAACTACCTCGAATACGGTGGTAAGGGCCTGCTGGTATTTGATATCGACAACAACCACAAATTTGTAAAACGTATCCCCACTGCAGGTCTTGACGATAAGGGTGTACCCAGCAATGTAAAAGGCGTTGCCGTCAGCCTGGCTACCAAATGTATTTACGTCACGACGCTCAGCGCGATGCAATGCATCGACCTCGTGACGGAGAAAGTATTGTGGGAAAAAAAGTACGAAGGCGGCTGCGACCGGCTGGCGATTTCACCCGATGGCAAAACGATCTATCTGCCTTCGCTGGAAAATGAATTCTGGAACGTAGTTGATGCAAAAACCGGTGAAATTATACAGAAAATCGTCACCAATTCCGGCGCGCACAATACGTTGTATGGACCGGATGGCACGAAGGCTTACCTGGCCGGGCTCCGCTCTCCCAACTTAACGATCTCGGATACGCGCACCAATACCATCAGCAGCCAGGTAGGGCCTTTTAGCGCACCGGTACGGCCTTTCACCATTAACGGCAAACAAACGTTATGCTTTGTAAACGTAAATGGCCTGCTGGGCTTCGAGATCGGCGATATGATTACCGGGAAGAAACTATATCACGTAGAAGTTAAAGGTTTTGAGATGGGCCCGGTTAAAAGACATGGTTGTCCCAGCCACGGCATCGGCCTGACACCGGATGAAAAAGAGATCTGGCTGGCAGATGGCCACAACCAACAGTTTCATGTCTTCGACGGCACTCATTTTCCACCCACACAAAAGCTCAGCATTGCCATGCGTGACCAGCCGGGATGGATCACATTCAGCATCGATGGCAAATATGCATACCCGTCTACCGGCGAAATCATTGATGTAAAAACGCACAAGATCATCACCACCCTTAAGGATGAACACCTCGCACATGTATCGAGCGAGAAAATGGTGGAGTTGTTTTTTGAGGGAAAGGAACCGGTGAAAGCCGGTGACCAGTTTGGCATTGGAAGGATGAATTGAAGCGAGACGCCTGCAGGGGACGGGAAATGATCATTCAACTGGTTTTTTAGACTTCGGCGAAGGGTTTGCTATGTTCTGGTCAAGCGGTTTTATTTTTTGACCTTGACTACTTCGCCGGGCATGATCAATGATTGCCAGCCTGCCAGGTCGGAAGGCTTTACGCCAGTCTTGTAACCATCAAAATTGAAGGTGGTGGGCACGAATGGCCCTACAAATGAGATGTCGCTTTTTGGCTTGATGGATGCATCCATCTTCATCAACCAAAAAGCGGCATTGATTACCAACCGCCTGAATCCGGGGTTTAGTAAATCTACTGAGGCTCCGTGCGTGGTGGCAAATGCCCGTCCGCTTTCCCCTCCTGGCAACTGGTAGTTTCGTACCCATACCGCGGGCAATGGGGGTTTGGTTTCATCGGGCGCAGCATCCGCTGTCATGCCATTTAATACCTTGCCACGAAACAGTACCGTGGCGCCCATTTTTTCGGGGTAGGCGGTATATTCTCCACTTTGCACCCACACGTTGTTCACGCCACGCATAATCGGATTTGCTTTTTGCGCCGAATCCATGACCAGCATGGTAGATTGTTTGTGATTGGTGCCGTAATGGCTCACCCAGGTTTCACCGAGTACGAGTTTGCCAAAGCCATTTGCCCATTCCGCTTTTGGCCCTTTATAGGCCCAGTCATAGTGAGCCCAGTCGGGATTGTTTTTGATGTTGAAGGCATGCGTGGCGGTTCTGAAACCCATCACCGGGCCACCACGCAGGAGATACCGGTTGACATGCTCCATTTCATCGCTGGAGAAGTTGGCAAAACGGGTGAAGATCACCATCAGGTCCGCGTCATCAAGGGCCTGCAGGCCATGAAGATTGGAGCTGCCCGGCAATATATCTCCTTTATCATCCAGCCCCCAGAATACGGTACAGGTAAAACCAAAACGTTTGGCGAGTATGCGCGCGAGTGCCGGCAGCGATTCTTCCGAGCGATATTCGTGGTCGCTGGCTATAAAAACGATCTTCTTTCCCAGCCCCGGGCCTTTGTCACCTTTATACACCACGCGATACTTATCAAGTGTGTCAGCCGACGGCCTTTCGAAATTCACTGAACGGGTATGTTGCGTAATTAACACAAAACCACTCAGCGTACATATCATCGCAAAAAAGAAAAGATAACCAACTGTTTTTTTCATACGGGACCGTTTAATGTTTAAAGTTAAATGTCCTTAACCACAAAGCATAAACTATAAACCACAAACTTTTCTATCCCACCACTGCATTTAATAGCAGGACAC
>JBBSSY010000500.1:0-3355 GCA_038241595.1 Chitinophagales bacterium
TACCTGCGATTTTTCGCTGGCTTTATGTGCTGTTATGCCGTCATTTTTACCTACTACCTCTACACGCTGGTAAAAAAAGTACGGTTCTTGGGAGTCATCCCATCCGTGTCAGAAAATTTGCGGCAGGTAATCGTCATCTTAACGCAGTTTAAAAACGCCTATTTCCAGGGAACGATGGTCATGATTCCGGTATTGCTCGGTACCGGTTTTGTTTACGGTTTAACCGGGGGGCGTGACCTCCCCACCAACCTGCGGCCGTTTGTGCATGCTCCCAACGCCTGGCTGTATCTGCTAATTTCTGTTGCCTGGTATGCAATGATGTATCTCTTTACACGTTGGTATACGAGGAAATTATATGGCAGGCACCTTGTTTCGCTGCGTCGCCAGTTAAAAGAACTTGAAGACTGAGCCTGCTGCCGGCGGCACGAATAACATTTCTTTACGCCTAAAAGGGTAAAATGAACTAATATTGCCGAATTATCAAGAACCTATCGAATGAAGAGAAAAAAAATCCAAGTTGCCCTGTTTTTACTCCTGCTGTTGATCAGCACTGGTTTGATGGCACAACAGGACAGCCTTCAAAGGACGACTTCTCCCGGGGTAACCACCCTCCTTCCAAATTCCGACACCATTCCGAAAACCGACTCGCTCCGTACGACCGATTCAATGGCAGCCGTTCTGCCACCGTATATCGAAGACAGCGTACTGCGCATTACTAACCTGGACCCATACATCACCCTTCATGTCGATTCAAGCCTGAGGTATAAACTCGACATCAATATGGACCAGAGAGATTATTACTGGTTTCTCCGCAATGCTCCGGTGGGTTTGAAGATCGGAAAAGAAGACGGTGTGTTGAGTTTTAGAGCTGAAAAATCATTTTTCTTGTCGGGCAGGTTAAAGTACGACAACCCATATAAAGTGAGCATTGGTGTGCAGAACCTGAAAAATGCAAAAGAGAAAGTCGATACCTTTTTTACGTTGGTTTTCTACAGCACGGAGATCCTGCCATCTAAAGTAAAACCGACGGTTAGCAACATCCTGTTTATTGATGAAGGCGATACGGTCAATTTCAAAGTGCAGTGCGAAGAAGGCAGTTTCCCCATCGAAACAATTTCTACGATTACAAGCATCTCGCTCAGCAATTTTAAAACGGTCACAAAATGCGACGATGAATTTGCGTGGGCGGTGCCCTTCGATTTTATCAAGGATGGCGATACGGCCAAGCAACGTTTACTCACCGTTAGTTTTATCGGCGCCAATAAATTCCGGACGCGAGACACGGCCATCGTTAAGATCTATGTTCGGGCGGCGATCAATTACCCGCAACGGATACTTGAATACAAGCGAACCCAAAAAGACATTAACTGGTACATCCTGCAGCTCAAATATTCTTTTCTCCAGTTAGATAAAAAGGTTCGGAAGACAAAAAATTCAAGAACAAGTTTTGACCTGGCGTCGGGAACCTCCGCACTCGGCGGTACGGTTTTTTCGACAATGACCACTGAAGCACCAAAGACGGTGGGCAAGATCCTGCCAAGTTTTGGCGTGGCACTTATCCCTGTGAAAGAAGCGGTTGCGCCTACGAAATCCTATGAGCAAAACGCGGCGTCGTTGATTCGTACGAGTATTCGCAGGCTTGAATACTCCATGTCGGACAATGCGCTGGTAGGCGACCGTGACGCGAATATCATCCTTAAATCGAAAAAGCTAAAAGACGATCTCAAACAAATCCAGGTTCAGCTGATTGAAATTCCAACCATCGATACCGGCACCCTGAGTGAGGAAGAACTGAACAACTACTTCAACAATCCGAAGGTGAACCGGAAGTACCGGACAACGAGGCATTAAGCAAGAATAAATAGAGTTCCAAAAATCATTTGATATATCCAAGGATCTTCAGCATGCTTTGCGCAGTCTGTTCTTTGGCATACACCCAATCCACCAGCTTGCCATGCTTGTCTTCTTCAACGATAATATGTTTGGGTGATGGAATGAGGCAGTGTTTTATACCGCCATATCCGCTGATCTGGTCCTGGTAGGCGCCGGTATGAAAAAAACCGACGTACAGCGGTTCGCCCTCATCCAATTTGGGCAGGAATACCTCGTTGATATGTTCTTCTGAATCGTAATAATCATGACTGTCACAGGTGATGCCTCCCAGCACCACGCGCTGGTATTCATTCTGCCACTTGTTAATCGGCAGCATCAGGAATCGTTCACCGATGCCCCAGGTGTCAGGCAGGGTCGTGATGAATGACGAGTCGATCATATACCAGATTTCGCGGTCATTCTGAGTTTTCTGCCCGATGACGCTGTAGATGTGTGCCATGCTTTCACCGACGGTATAGCTGCCAAATTCAGTATAAATATTCGGCATCGGAACCTTGGCCCTTTTGCAGGCCTCCTTGATGTTGCGGGTAATTTCATTGATCATGAACTGGTAATCATATTCGAAACCCAGCGAGTGTTTGATGGGAAAACCACCACCGATGTTGATAGAGTCCAGTTCGGGACAGATTTTTTTTAACTGGCAATACAGGTTGATAACCTTGTTGAGTTCACTCCAGTAATAGATATCGTCTTTGATGCCTTTGTTAAGAAAAATATGCAGCATTTTTAACTGGAACTTATCTTCATACCCTTCAATGTCATCAACGTAAAATTCAAGAATGTCTTTGGCCCGCATGCCGAGCCGGGAGGTATAGAAAGGAAAGGTCGGCTCTTCTTCTGCGGCCACGCGGATTCCAAGTTTAAAAGGAACTTTTACGGATTTGCGGTAAGCCTTTAATTCTTCCTTATTATCAAGTACCGGTATCACGTTTTTAAAACCGGTGTTAAGCAGGTTGGCGATCCGCTTGGTATATCCCACCTGTTTGTACCCATTGCAGATAATAAAAATGTCTTTGGTAATTTTCTTTTTCTCATACAGTTTTTTGATGATCTCGATGTCGTAGGAGTATGAAGTTTCCAGATGGATGCCGTGATTAAGGGCTTCTTCTACAATAAAAGAAAAGTGCGAACTTTTGGTGCAATAACAGTAATGATAGGCGCCCTCGTATTTATATTTTTTAAAGGCCTTGGCAAACATTTCTTTGGCGCTGTTGATTTGCATGCCAATCTTTGGCAGGTAAGTCAGTTTTAGCGGGGTGCCGTATTTGTCGATCAGTGCCTTGATATCTACGCCGTTAAAACGCAGGTAATTGGTATTGATATCAAATCCTTCCTGCGGAAAATCAAATGTTTGATTTACCAGGTCTTTGTAGCTATTATTCATTGAAACGCACGATTAAAAGGGCTAGTAATTTTTTTAATGGGATACAAATGTAATTGATTGCAACGGGTAATATATAAA
>JBBSSY010000501.1:0-3348 GCA_038241595.1 Chitinophagales bacterium
TAAGGCAGAAGATCGCAAGTTCAATGTCGCAAGGGATTATCTCTGGCCTATTGCACAGCGGGAAATTTTTGTCAACAAGCAGCTGGTGCAAAATCCCAACTACTGATCTTTAAATCTGGAGTGATTGAAAAATTTATTGTTTATACTAACGGGCCTATTCGTTTCATCGGTCGCAAGCCAGGGGCAGCAGGTAATGACCGAGGCGTCAACAGGTACTGCAAATATAAAGATGGTGAAGGTGAAGCAGGGGAAATTCCTGATGGGTTCCATTGGTTACCGGCAGGATTATGACGAGCGGCCTGCGCATGCGGTCAAGATCAGTTCGTCGTTCAATATGTCGGCGACGGAGATCACCAATGCCCAATATGAACAGTTTGATCCTACCCATAAGAAGTACCGTGGCTTGCATGGTTTGTCAACCAACGACGATGACGCGGTGATCATGGTGGATTTCGCGGAAGCCGTTGCGTACTGCGCATGGCTGTCGAAGAAAGAAAATAAAAATTACCGGCTTCCTACCGAAGCCGAGTGGGAATATGCCTGCCGGGCCGGCACTTTCACGGCGTTCTTTACTGGCGACGGGTTGCCTGCTGCTCAACAAAACAGCCAAGAAACTATGTGGACGATAAAGCCGGTTTCCTTACGTGTCGGGCAGCATGGCGCTAACCCCTGGGGTCTGTATGACATGCACGGCAATGTGGAAGAATGGTGCCTCGACTGGTATGGACCATATCTCCCGGCGAGCGTGACAGACCCGGTAGGACGGGCAAGTGGATTGTACCGTGTTACGCGTGGCGGAAGCTTCGGTACGCCAGTTCGTTTCCTGCGATCGTCGAACCGGTCGGCGATGATTCCTGCGGATAAAAACTGGCTCGTAGGGTTCAGGATCGTTGAGGGCAATCTGCCATCGGGCAAGGCCCTCCCAGGCTTGACTTCACCGGTGCAAAAATTCGTCGAGCAACAGAAATTTGTGTGGCCAAAACCTGCAGGTGCCGCCGCCGCAAAAGCGGTCTATTTAGATCCGCTTCCTTTTGTACTAAAACCGCAGAACCCCGACAGCCTGATGATGTATGACCACAATCATTGTCCGGCAATAACCTGGTGCCCGAACGGAGACCTGCTGGCGGTATGGTTCTCAACGGATGAAGAGTCAGGCCGGGAGATGGAAATACTTTCCTCGAGATTGCGTAAAGGAAAAAATGCCTGGGATCAGCCTTCGCTATTTTTTAAAGTGCCCGATCGCAATATGACCGGTTCTTCTTTGCTGATGAACCCGGCAAATAGCACGTTGTATTTTATGAACGGCGTGGAAGCCGCAGGCAGCTGGCAACATCTTGCCATGGTGCAGCGGACGAGTGAAGACAACGGGGCCAGCTGGAGCGATCCTCAACTGGCCGACCCGCATCACCAGATGGGCAACCAGGTCATCGCGGGCATGTTCGCGACCAGGGAAGGTTACCTTATCCAGGCGGCCGACGCCGTTCCTGGCGGACAGGGTGGCACGGCGCTTCACATCAGCAAAGATTTCGGAAAGACCTGGCAGCGGACCCGGAAGGATACCCTCACGCCTTCATTTGTCGCCGGTGGATCCGGCGGGCTGATCGCGGGCATTCATGCGGGGGTTGTCCAATTAAACAATGGCGACCTGATGGCCCTGGGCAGGGGAAACAACATCGAAGAAAATACCGCTGACGGTCCCCGGATGCCGATGAGCATCTCAAAAGACACGGGCAGCACCTGGCAATATTTGGCGAGTCCTTTTCCGCCCATCGCGGGGGGCCAGCGACTGGTTTTAAAACGGATGAACGAAGGCGCATTGCTGCTGATCTCTTTTACAAACCATCCTTCAGATCAAAAAAAAGGAATGATATTTAAAGATAAAAAAGGGGCATCGTTTACCGGCTATGGTATGTATGCGGCGCTGTCTTATGATGATGGCAAAACCTGGCCCGTGCGGAAATTGATCACCCAGGGTGCTCCCAAATATATGTACGGCGGAGCGTGGACAGGCTATTTTGAAATGGATCCGATGCACGCCGAGCCGCGCGGTTACCTGGCGATCACCCAGTCACCGGATAACATGATCCACCTGCTGAGCAGCGCCAATCATTACCGTATGAATTTGAAATGGCTTGAAACACCAAACGATCCGGTGGCATCGGCTATTGAGAAATAGGATCAGTCGGAAGATGTTTTATTACCGGGTGTTCGGAAGGTTTTTGACTATACAGAGAGTAAATTCTCTGCGATAACCGAATGAAAATTAAAAGCTATTTTGTCTATTTTTCATCCGTTAGATTGTATTGAAGAAAGCACATTTTGAGGGGTGATAAGATTGTCGTACCTAACAATTGGAAAAAGCGAACAGCAAGTTGATTGTTGTATAGGTAGTATCTTGGTAGGGAATATTTTAATTGTAACAATACAAACGTTGCCCCGCCTCTAATTGACGAACTTAGCACGGATTCGACAAAAACCTTAAATTTGGAGATGGAAATAAAAGTGCAAATACCTTTTGATGAATTGATAGCTATCGTCAAGCAGCTTTCGCCATTAGAAAAGGACAAGCTGAAAAAGGAACTTGTTGAACAACAAACCCCTGTAGTTAAAAAATCAAAATTGACTGAATTATTGCTCAAAGGACCTGTTTTTAGTGAAAATCAAATCAAGACTATAGAGGAGACCCGTAAATCAATCAACCAATGGCGGACAAAATCCTTATGATCGACACCGGGCTGTTGATTGACTATTTTCGCAAGACCGATAAATCTAATGCTAAACTCGTTCAGCTATCGAAACGATTTGAGAAACTTGCTATTTCCAGTGTGACAGAATTTGAAATTTACAGTGGTGCGACACCCTCTCAGTTGACGTTTTGGAATGAATTGCTTTCCGAAATTATAGTCTTACCATTTGACAGTAAAGCGGCACATATTGCCGCCCAAGTACAGCAAGACTTAAAAAAGATTCGAAGAACTATTGAAAAAGCGGACCTATTCATTGCTGCAACTGCAATTGCCAATGATCTACGTTTGAATACTTTCAACCTCAAACACTTTGAAAAAATAAAGAATCTCACACTATTTGTTAGCAGCGGCGGCTAACAATGCATTTTAAAAATTGGGGCGGACGAATACAATATCATCAGTAGAACAATTATGGACATAAGTTCGGGCGGACGGAACATCCATCAACAGTTGGATTATATTTGGACAATAGAAAGCAAATCAACATTTGTTAATCGGCGGACGAATACAAATGCCCCAACTTTCTAAATGCGTAAACGTTGTGTGTAATTTTATGACGACATTAAAATACTTCAAAGAGAAGCGTGGACAGGTGTCCTAA
>JBBSSY010000502.1:0-3337 GCA_038241595.1 Chitinophagales bacterium
ATCAAACTCAAGCCAAAAATGAGCGCGAGCATAATGACTGAACCGAGGAAAATGCTGAAGCGGTAAATAACCCGAGCAGCAAGAGGATGCCCGTAACCAGTTCCAGGATTCAGCAATAAAATATTCCCGGAGCCATTGAAACAAGAGTCGAAAACACTTTGGGATATGATCATTTTCTTACTGAACGGACTGATCTTCATATTGATCGGTTTGCAGTTTCCCTATATCATTAAAGAAATCCCGCACCACCTTATATTTCCGCATATCGGTTACGCGTTCATCATCACCATCGTGGCGTTGGTGCTGCGCATGGCGCGTGTTTTCTGGCAAAAGGGAATGCTGCTGCGTGGCTTCCAAAAAGGCCGAGGCAACATCACCGAACATGCTTTGCTCGACGTCAGGAACAGCCTGATCATCAGCTGGTCCGGCATGCGCGGAATCGTATCGCTAGCCATCGCCATAGGCTTGCCGCACGAACTCACAGATGGAACGCCGTTCCCCGAACGCAATGAGATAATCTTTATATCGGTGGTGGTGGTATTGTTTACACTCATCGGCCAGGGACTGAGCCTGCCATGGCTTGTTCGGAAATTAAAAATCGAGTAGCAGGCGGCTACATAATCATCCTGAGCAGGGACCGCAAGAACTAAAAATGATATGTTATAGAATACGGTTAAATAATCAAATTATGTTCAATTTCATGTTATCTTTATATTAATTATTTTTTTGCGCTGATTAAATAACCAAACTACTGCAGTTATGTCAAAAAGCAACTTTCTGGCCCTTCGCGCCCGGGGAGCATGGATGCTGATGCTTTCTTTTCTTTCCCTTTTTACGTACGCACAACAAACCATCCGCGGCACGGTCACCGATCAAAAAGGAGGTCCATTGCTTGGCGTCAACGTGTTGGTGAAAGGAACCACCCAGGGCACCACCACCGATGCCTCCGGTAAATTTGCGCTGACCGCCGGTGAAAAATCAACACTTATGTTTACCTCTGTAGGTTTCGTGCCGCAAGAACTGGTGGTGGGTAGCCAGACAGACATGAAAGTGTCGCTGTTGCAGTCTGCACAGGATATCCAGGAAGTGGTTGTTACCGCCCTGGGCATAAAGCGCGATAAAAAATCGCTCGGTTACTCTGTGCAGGAAATTAGCGGCGACGCCGTATCCACCGCCAAAGAAGTAAATATCGCCAACAGCCTCGCCGGTAAAATGGCGGGTGTGCAGGTTACCCGCTCGGCCAATGGCGCCGGCGGTTCTTCCCGCGTCATTATCCGCGGCACGAACTCACTCGTTGGTAACAGCCAGCCGCTCTACGTGATCGATGGCGTCCCCATGAATAATTCAAACCCCAATTCACCGGGTTCGAGCGGCGGCATCGATTACGGCGATGGCATCTCTAACATCAACCCGGAAGACGTGGAATCCATATCCGTGTTGAAAGGACCAAACGCCGCGGCCCTCTACGGACAGCGCGGAAGCAACGGGGTTATCTTAATTACGACAAAATCCGGCAAATCGCATAAAGGCATCGGCATCAAATACGGCATTGATTATTCACTCGGCGATGCACTGGTGCTGCCGAACTTCCAAAACGAATACGGCCAGGGCCTGGATGGCACATTTACGCATTTCAGAGGAAACGATGGCAAGATTTATACCTGGGCCGCTGCACAGGCGGGCAATATTGCGGGCATCCCCAAAACCAGCGGTGGACGCGATCGTTTTGCGCGTTCAAGCTGGGGCGCGCCCATGACCGGCCAGCAATACGAAGACCAGTGGGGCAACTTGCTGAACTTTACGCCGCAGCCAAACACCTTCCAGGAATATTTTAAAAAAGAATCACAACTCGTCAATAATCTAAGCCTCGAAGGCGGCAATGACATGGTGAACTACCGGTTGTCATACGCCAATACCAACATCGATGGGTATACGCCGGGTAATACCCTCAAACGCAACAACCTCAACCTAAGCACCATCGCAAAGCTGACGCCGAAGCTTGACCTGGATGTGAAAGTCAATTACATCAGCCAGAAAGGCGCCAATCGCCCGACCGTATCCGATGCCAGCGACAACCCGGCCTACATTTTCATTAGCCAGCCACGCAGCATCCCGATGAGCATTATGGAAAATTCGGCCTGGACGGCGAACGATATCTCCAAACAATTGGGGTACGGTACTGTTCCGTTCATCGGCATGGAAAAAACCTACGCCACCAACTCGTCCACCGCCAACCCGGCCTGGACAAGAGATCACACGTATAATTCAGACGACCGCCAGCGGCTGATCGGCCTGATCCGCCTGAGTTATAAATTTAACGACTGGATCCGCCTGACCGCTAAAACCGGTACCGACTTTTATACCGACGAACGGTTTCGCTACCGTGAGAAAGGCACCTACCAGAGCGCCAACAAAAACGGCGATATCAGCGAACAGGTTACCCGCGTACGGGAAGACAATAGCGATGTGCTGTTGTCGCTGACGCCCGATATCTCCAAAAATTTCAGCTACGCCCTCAACCTCGGCGCCAACCGCCAGAAGTTTTATTCACGTACCACCGGCAACACCGGCAGTGAATTCATCGTACCTAATTTATATGCCATCAACAATACGCTGACCAATTCATACGTGTTTGGCCTCTCCGAGTCTGCGATCAATTCGGTGTACCTCTCCGGCCAGGTGGGTTACAAAGAATTTTTGTTCCTGGACTTCTCCGCAAGAAATGACTGGTCCTCTACCCTTTCACCGGCCAACAATTCCTTTTTCTATCCCGCGGTGAGCACCAGCCTGGTGCTTACGGACGCTTTGAACATCCAGAGCAACGCGCTGAGCTTCCTCAAATTAAGGGGCTCCATCGCACAGGCAGGCAGCTCCGGAAATCCCTACCAGTTAACGGGCACCTATTCGCTGGATCAGAACGCCCATGGCGGTGTACCACTTGCATCTTTCTCGAGCACCATCCCTGATCCAAATCTAAAAAACGAGTTGACGACCTCTACCGAGATTGGCGTGGAAGCGCGCTTCTTCAACAACCGCGCGGGACTGTCCCTGGCTTATTATAAAGCCGATACCAGGAATCAGATCCTCGATGTACCGCTGCCGACATCGAGCACCTTTGCGTCCCGCCGCATTAATGCTGGTCAGATCAGCAACCAGGGCATCGAATTGTCACTGACCGGCACACCCGTTAAATCCGCATCGGGTTTCCGTTGGGACGTCACCTTCAATTTCTCGAAGAACAAAAACAAGGTTGTTTCGCTGGCGGAAGGCGTAGACACCTATGTACTCGGTACCGACCGTGGCGTAAACGTGGTTGCGGAACCGGGCAAAGCATTCG
>JBBSSY010000503.1:0-3335 GCA_038241595.1 Chitinophagales bacterium
CCATCACAATGAGGAGTCTCTCGGAAGAGTTCCGGACCGGTACGTACGAGATACTCCAGACAAAACCACTTGGAAGCTGGGAAATCACTGTCGGCAAATACCTTGGCAGCCTGTTTGTCGTTATTGTTGCCCTCGTTCCTACGATCATATATGTAATTTCTTTGCAAAGCCTTTCCGAAAGCGGCGGGATCGACAGCGGCGCCACGATCGGCTCATATATCGGCCTCTTTTTCCTGGCAGCAGTATTCACATCGATCGGTATTTTTTGCAGCAGCCTGACAAACAATGCAGTAGTAGCGTTTTTAATAGCCGCGTTCGCCTGTTTCCTTTTATACAACGGTTTTGAAGCGATCAGTCGGCTGCCGGTTTTTACGGCCGGTGCGGATTATTATATTGAAACACTGGGCATCGATTACCATTACCGGAGTATTAGCCGCGGGGTGGTAGATAGTCGCGACCTGGTTTATTTCGTGAGTGCCACCGGGCTGATGTTATTTTTTACACACCGTACGCTCGTTCGCAGATAAAGTGTTCTGAATGAAAAACATACTCAAGGCAAAATATGGGTGGATCTGGATACTGGTAGTATTGTTCGTTATAAACGGTATCGCCGCCATTTTCTACTTCCGTCTCGACCTGACGCAGGAGCACCGGTATACGTTATCGGCAGCCACGAGAAAAATGCTGACCGGGCTGGAAGCGCCCGTTGATATTACGCTTTTTCTGAGTGGCGACATGCCGGCCGGCTTTAAAAAGCTCGCTAAGAGCTCGGAGGAAATGTTGCAGTCGTTTAAAGAATATGGAAAGAACCAGGTGGAATATACCGTACAACGACCTGGCGAGAACCTGAATGAAACTGCGCGGGCCGCGTTTATCGATTCATTGAACCGGCTGGGACTGGCGCCAATGAATGTAAAAGCCCAGATGAAGGAAGGAGAGGGGCAAGATCAGCGGCTGGTATACCCCGGTGCGCTGGTGACGTATAAAGGGCGGGTGACTGCCGTCGACTTTTTACAGGGGCAAAGTTTTGAAGGGGGTGAAGAGTCGTTGAACAAAGCGGAAGCGTTGCTCGAATATAAACTCGCAGGGGCCATCAACAAATTAAGCCGGGACACGGTTCCACGCATCGGTTATTTATCTGGAAATGGAGAATCACTCTCGTACAATGTGGCCGATCTCATTAACACAGTTAAGGCCAATTACCAGTTTAATATTTTACCGATAGAAAATGTCAGCACCATTCCGGAAATATTCAACGTGGTGCTGATTACGAAACCTACCCAGGTTTTTACCGATCAGCAAAAGTTGAAAATTGACCAGTATATCATGCATGGGGGTAAAGTGATGTGGATGATCGATAACCTGTATGCCGAATTCGACAGCCTGCAGCGTTCGCAGAATGAATTTATTGCCTTTGACCGCAACCTTAACCTGGAGGACCAGTTGTTTAAATATGGTGCACGCATTAACCTCGACCTCGTACAGGATCTTACCTGCGACCAGATTCCATCAGTGATTGGTACGGTGGGTGGTAAACCGCAAATTGAACTGGTGAACTGGTACTACTTCCCCCTGTTAAGCAATACCAACGGGCATCCAATCGCAAAAAACCTGGATTACGTGGTGTCGCAATTTCCAAATTCGATTGACACGATCGCCGCAGCTGGTATTAAAAAAACGGTACTGCTTTCTACCTCGCCGTATTCGCGCATTTTATCGAGTCCGGCCAAAGTGTCGTGGAAGAGCGTGTCGACCCTGGAAGATGAAAAAGCGTTTACGCGTGGCAGCATCCCCATAGCTGTTTTGCTCGAAGGCGAGTTTACCTCGTTGTTTAATAACCGGTTGACGACGGCTGACCGCGATTCGCTGCTGGCCCATGACCGTCCATTTGTTGCCCGGAGTGCGGAAAATAAAATGATCGTGATCTCCGATGGTGATATCGCCTACAACGCCGTTAACCAGCAGGGACCGATGCCGATGGGTAAGAATATGTATACCGGTTACCAGTATGCGAACAAGGAATTTATCTTCAATTGCCTGGAATATCTTACAGACCGTTCAGGCATCCTCGAAACCAGGAGTAAGGATTACACCTTGAGGCTACTCGATAAAAAAAGACTGGCCGCTGAAAAGCTTCAATGGCAAATCATAAACATTGCCGGACCCGCCATACTTATTATCCTGTTCGCGGCAATATACCAGGTAGTGCGCAAACGGAAGTACAGCCGGGGTGCTGCGGTTTGATTTTGATTTTTGGGGCATGGGGTGTGAGGTACCGCATACCCAAGAACTCACCTTCCCCTTTAATTAAGCCTTACATGATCCGAGTGCTTATATTTGCGTTTCATAAAGAAGGCGAATGACATCTGAGCATATAACTTACCTGGTTTTTGGCATTGTATTATTGGCGGCGCTGATTTTGGACCTCGGATTATTGAGTAAAAAATCAAAGACGGTTACGATCAAGCAGGCGCTGGTCCAAACATCCCTGTGGGTGACACTCGCTATCGGTTTTTTTGGTTTTCTCTGGTTCGAGGACGGCCACGTGGTTGCGCTTGAATATTTGAGTGCCTACCTGATGGAATGGTCGCTAAGCATCGACAATATCTTTGTGTTTATTCTTATTTTTTCATTTTTCGGGGTGAAAGAAAAATATTATGCCAGGGTGTTGCTTATTGGTATCCTGATGGCCATCGTGTTGCGCATTCTTTTTATTGCTGTTGGCATTGAGCTGATCCAACGTTTTCATTGGTTGTTGTATGTTTTTGGCGTCGTGTTGTTATACACCGGCATTTCGATGTTCCGCGCGAAAAATGATGCTTCGGAAAATATATCTGAGAACAAGATCTATAAATTTCTGCGACGGTTTTTACCCATAACCAACGAAGAAGCCGGTGGAAGTTTTTTTGTACGAATAAACGGGAAGCGATACGTTACCAATATCTTCATCGTAATCATCATGTTGGCCACCACCGATATTATCTTTGCGCTTGATTCCATCCCGGCCGTATATGCCATTTCGCAGAAACCACTGGTTATTTACACCTCCAATATTTTTGCGGTACTTGGTTTGCGGTCTTTGTTTTTTCTGTTGAAAGGCGCTGTCAACAAATTTAGTTACCTGCCGCAGGGTATTGCCATGGTGCTGGTATTTATCGGTCTGAAAATGCTGGCGGAAATTGTCGGTTTTAAAATACCGGTATATATTTCACTGCTGGTCATTGTTGTCTGCATCCTGGCGTCCATTCTTTACTCCATCAACAAGGCCAGGGATGATGAAGACAGGACGCAAATTTCTTAAATAGACATTTAAACGTGAAGTATACTATTTCTGA
>JBBSSY010000504.1:0-3333 GCA_038241595.1 Chitinophagales bacterium
AAATTGAATGGCTTGGAACTAAGAGAAAAAGTTCATAATAATGAGGATTTAAGATTAAAATCTATTCCATATCTTTTCTTTTCTACAAGTGCAGAACAGGCACATGTAATTGACGCTTACTCTAAATCTATTCAGGGATTTTTTATCAAACCACATAGCATTGAAAAAATTAGACTTACCCTCATAAAAATTATAGAATATTGGCAGGAATGTGTGTCGCCGAATTATATAAAAAACAATTAATACAAATTCACTACCAACCATAAACCCATTGACAAGTAGAAGGGCGAACGCACAGCCAAAGTATGCCAATCGGGCTGGACGGTTGAAATAGTCCTAATCACCATTTTTTCGGTAGTGCAAAGTTTGAAAATGGATCGTTCTGGATACTAATTGAATATCATTAACTCACTTATTCAGCCTTTTAATAATTGTGTACCACAACACAAACAATTTAGTATGAACCAAAAGCCAATTATCATTGTTGACGATGACCCCGACGACCCCGAATTGTTGCAGCAGGCGTTTTCGGAATTGAACATCGATAATGAAATAATCGTTTTCAACGATGGTTTAAAGTTTCTGGAATATATAAAGGCAACAGAAAACGGAACGTTTTTTATTCTGTGCGACATTAATATGTCTAAGTTGCCTGGCCTGGAACTGAAAAAGATCATCGATGATGATGAGAGGTTGAGGCTAAAATGCGTCCCGTTTATATTTTTATCAACGAGCGGGGCATCAAGTTCGATTATGACAGCCTATAGCTATGGTGTGCAAGGTTATTTTATAAAACCTAATACCTTTGAAAAATTGAAGCGTATGCTAGATGGCATGATAGCATATTGGAGTGAATCCGAACATCCAAACAGATGATTGTTAATCAAACGTTGACACCACCGTTTTTCGTAGTATAATCGATCGAAGAAAGCAATTGGATATATAGAAAAGATTATCTACACTGCGCCGCATTTTCCCCTCCATACCTACGAAAGCGATATTGCCAAGTATGAAACATTGTATACGCAGGGTTGGGATGTGCTTCGCGAAAAGCGCTACGCACGGATGCGCCAGTTGGGTTTGATTGATGCCTGGCTTACGTTTGAAAGAATAAGTCCACGCCACGAAATATTATTTTGAGCATGAAGGCAACAAAGCAATTCGACAGGGCAACTGGAAACTGTTTCGCGACCTGGACGACGCGGCCTGAGAATTGTATGACCTTTCTAAAGACCCGACGGAGACGAACAACCTGGCGTCGGACAGCCTGCAAAAGTAAAGGGCTTGCTAACGGATGATGCAAACTGGGCCCAACAGGTGGGCGTACAGGAGAGAAAGGCAGCAAAAGATAAAGGGGAATAAAGTTACCAGTAACGGGAATTAATTATCGCACTAAATTCATAAAATGACCACTGAACAAATTGTACTCGCATCCAGGCCGAAAGGGTTACCTGTAAGTGATGACTTTCGACTGGAGCAGGTTGAATTGCCCGACATTAAAGCGGGCGAAGTATTATTGACCGGCATGTATTATTCTGTAGATCCTTATATGAGGGGGAGAATGAATGATGCCAAATCGTATGTTCCTCCTTTTGAAATAGGTAAACCGCTTAGTGGAAGTGTGATAGCAAAAGTAGTAGAAAGCAAATCGGAAGGGGTCAAAGCCGGCGATGTTGTTGTAGACAATTTTCCATGGCAGAAAAACTTTATCGCATCTGGAAAAGAGGCGAGAAAAATTGATCCCAATTTAGCACCTGCCAGTTATTACTTAAGCATATTGGGCATGACGGGTTTAACGGCATACTTTGGTTTGATGCAAATAGGCAAACCCAAAGCCGGCGAAACGGTAGTCGTCTCCGGCGCTGCAGGTGCAGTTGGCATCGTAGTGGGGCAAATTGCTAAGATACAGGGATGCCGTGTGGTAGGCATTGCGGGATCTGATGATAAGACAACCATGCTAAAAGCCGAGTTTGGTTTTGATGAAGCCATCAATTATAAAACAGTTCCTGATATGAACAAGGCGATTGCTGACGCTTGTCCGAAAGGCGTTGACATTTATTTTGATAATGTGGGCGGTGACATTTCTGATGCGGTCATCAGGAATATTAACTTTCATGCAAGGATACCCTTGTGCGGACAAATATCTTTATACAACACGACAGAAACACCCATGGGGCCGCGGTTACAGCCGATGCTACTGACGAGAAGCGTTTTAATGCAGGGTTTCATTGTAAGTAATTATCAGGAACAGTTTCCGGAAGGCATTAAGATGCTGGCGCAGTGGATCAAGGAGGGCAAATTGAAATTTACCGAAACCATTGAACATGGTTTTGAAAATTTACCCAAGGCATTACTCGGTTTATTTAAGGGAGAGAATACCGGTAAAATGATTGTCGAGGCTTGATAATTTCAGTAAAGCAAAAAAAAAGGCGTTATCAACAGGAGATCGTTTGATAGCGCCATTTTTTTTATACACGACAGGTATAGTCGAAAGAACTTTATTGTACGCTGATATAATCGATCGCCAGTGTAAAATCCTCTTCCTTTTTGTTGCCGATCAAGAAGCCAATTTCTTCCAGGGAATCGCCGGGGAAGTTGGCCACATCCAATGTTCGTCCCCGGAATGATGGCGTCATGCTATTAAAAGGGATCTCGATGGTTTGCCAGTTGTTATTCGTAGAAAAGGTGAAAATATAAGAGTAAGACTGGCTGCTTTTTGTTTTTACCCTGAACTGGTAGGCTTTACCATCACCTTTTAGTGCGATTACAAACTTGCTATACCCTTGCAGCGTCGTGTTGCCAGCAGTATATTTAACGGAAGAAAAGCCGCCGTTGTTATCCAGCGATACATGTCCCTGGAACATGCCATGACCTTCGGCATTCATACCCATCTTTCCCGCGGAAACGCCACCCATTACCCTGTCGTCCACTACGTGCCAGTTTTGCAGGCCGGCTTCTTTTGTAAAATCATATATCATCCGTGTATTCATCATAAAATATACTATTGTTGAAAAGAGTGTCGTCATCGTTTTGACCACGTAGCCAGCTTTCAGCGCTGCTACGTGCTAAGGTGTATTTAACAACTGCAAACGACTAATGTTTGGCGTGCAGTCTCGTCGATTTCCTGGTGGGTGATTTTTAACTGTGATTTATGTGACTAAGTGATGGGCTATGATCTTTGAGAAGATGGGGGTGTCGATTTTCCTGGCGCGTACTCTCTGCTTCAGGCTCTTTGCCCCTCATAATTGCTGCCCGGTACGCAGCGAAAATTGTCTGAAGAGTGATTTATGTGATTAATTGATGGACTATGATCTGAGAGGCGATAAGCGTGTC
>JBBSSY010000505.1:0-3331 GCA_038241595.1 Chitinophagales bacterium
CCGATATCATGGTTGCCGGTAGCAACTACTGTAGGAACAGTGTAGCCCGATAACCCGTCAATAAATCGTCGCACGCGCGTTTTAGCTTCTTCCATTCCGCACCAGTTGTCGGCTGCGTTGTACAACTGCATATTGTCACCGGTATGCAGCATGAAACGGGGGTTAACCAGGTTCACCGTTGATGCTATCCAGGCAACTGCCTGTTTGCTGCCGTTACCCCATTTTGTGCTTGCTTTCCCGCCCGGTTCCACCGCGGCGTCTGCGGTGAGGTGCTGGTCGGATTGTTGTAAGATGTAAAAGTCAGTTTCAAAATCAGGGACGATGCTTACCGACCGTAAGGAGCTGCCAACGATTTTATCCTGGTTGGTGATCTCCAGTGCCATGAGTTCAGGGGGAGCATCTGAAGGTACGGACACTGTTAACCGCCAGCCCTCTTCCGTGTTGTGATGGATACGCGATTTGGTGGCCGATTTTACAACAGCGGGCCATGACTTTAAATCATTTCTTACGATTGCTTTCCATTTTTTTGCATCGATGCCGGGGATGTCTCTTAGCTCAACGCTGAGCTCACCGCCTGGTTGCACGAAGGCGGGATTATGGGCACGGGGCACGAATATATCAAGGCTGTCCGCCGACGGTGATGCAAACATTGCGGCATGCAGCAGTAGGAAGCAGATTAGCAACAACAGTGTATGTGGTATGAGGTATGAGGTATGTGGTATGAGGTATGGGTAGAGACGATCAGTTTGTTTTACAATTTCCTCGCAGGATTTTGGTTGATTTTTGTTGGCTTTTTCGAAAAGTGTTTTCATGATGGTTCGCGGGGTGTTTGTGTTGAAATTTGTTGCAAGTTTATAAAAAAATGGAGAAGTATGCTAATGAATATATTGTTACCTCATTAGCTTCACAGGTTCAGCCTGCCCGACTCATTTTTTTTGTTCGTATTTGCCATTTTGTTACGCTGATGTCGAAATGGTCATCAACGTTTTGCAGGCTGCCCATAGATAACACCGAGTCCGCCGGTACCGACGTAAATCCTGCCGAATAGGTTGCGGTCGCCGGCAATGGCTTGCACGCCAGAGGGAAACTGGTGATCATCATCGTTGATGCGCTGCCAGCTTATGCCCATGTTTAAAGATTGATATAAACCCCACTGGTTATTAAAGGTTGCATAACAGTATGCAGTAGGTGTTTTTGACCCGTCAGCAGGCGCGCCCCAAGTGAATGAATTGATATTACCAGGCTCCTGTATCTTATTGAAGTTTCTGCCACCATCGGAGGTGCGCCATAAACCGTTTTTTCCCAGGTTCACCCAAAGTTCTCCTTCGATTGATGGTGCAGGGCAAATGCCCAAACTGCCGGCAGCATCAGGCAGCGCAACCGCATTGCGTGGTGACCAGTGCTCACCACCATCAGTAGACGCGAATAAGGTCCCGCTTTTGAAAAGATAGAAAGTTTCACTAACCAGGTCGGCAGCGAGGGGATTAAGTTTGCTCCAGATGTTTTTTACTTTCAGGGTGTTGATGGGCGCATTTACAGATGGTGACCATCTTTCCCCTTTATCTTTTGTAAAATAAGCAGTGCCGGCACTATCCACGTAAACCATTGCCCCAGGATCAGTAGGCGAAACCACGATCCTGCCCAGTGCTGCTTTACCAGGAAGCGAATGGCTGATCCAGGTGTTGCCAAAATCTTCGGAAGTCAGCAGCTGGCTTTTATCACCATACCAGGTTTTAGCTCCGAGCACTGCAATATTAGAAGGAGATTTTTCGCAAACCGCTATGCTATAACATTCATTTAAGTTGTTCAGTCGTTTCAACGGGTATTCATCCGTTGTCTCATGCCTGAAACCAAATACATCAGCCAGTCCTGAATACACCAGTGCGCCGGAAGGCGGAGCTACCAGCGTAAGATTAACCGTTTCTTCATGCCCCTTTACTTCGGTAAACCATTCCGGTGAAGCCGACCAGATATCGGGTGTTCGCCAAACGCCAAACCAGTCGGTATAATAAAGCTCACCGGCTGTGCCGGGGGCCATTACCAAGGTTGCTGTTGCAGAAGAGAACCATGCCTTCGGCCACCAGGGGATGCTCGTGTGCAGGTTTGCCTGTACAACCGGCAATTGGTTCCAGGTTTTACCTTTGTCTGATGATCGGTATATCGGGTTGTTGAATGTGTTGTTACACTCGGCCGCGACAATCTTCCTGCTGTCGCTAACGTCTACCGATATCCCAACGTAATTTTTTCCTTCTTTGGGCGTGATGTTTATCCAAGTCCCTTCCGACCATAAAGCGATGCCCGTACTGTGTGTAACGAATAACTCGTGGTTTACCACCTGCAAACGCGCCGGGTATTTCGGTGATCCGGCCAGTAGCGAAAATGTTTTACCCTGGTTTTCACTGTAATAAATACCGGTCGCCGGGATGCTGACATAAATTCTGCTGGAGATTTTTTTGTCATTTTTGATATTATCAAAAACAATGGACCTGATCCCGGTGGCGTTGTTGCCGGTATGGCCCTCG
Source organism: Chitinophagales bacterium (assembly GCA_038241595.1). GTDB lineage: Bacteria > Bacteroidota > Bacteroidia > Chitinophagales > Chitinophagaceae > JADCRZ01. The sequence goes on from JBBSSY010000505.1 coordinate 2,523, forward strand.
GGAACATCCGTTATTTTTGACCAGTTCTTTCCATCGTCGCTGCTTCGCCATAGTCCCTGCTGCCTGCTTCCGGCGTAGATGATCTTGCTGGAAACTGGGTCCACCGCCAGGCACTCGCCGATCCAGCGTGCCTCCTTGCCATTGGATTCATACCTGGCTGCAAAGAGTAACTGCCATGACTGGCCACGATTTTCAGAACGGTAAACACCGCCGTTGCTATAAAGATTTTTGCCAAGCGCCAGGTAAACGCGATCGGGCACGTTAGGGTCCAGTGCAATGCCATCTACACCGATAAGGTTTGCATTGTCAGGACCAACCCAGTTTAATAACTGTATCCATTCTTTACCTTTTTCATCCCATCGGTAGGCGCCGCCTACGTCGGTGCGGAAGTATTTAATGTTTTTGTTTTTTGGATGGATGACCATGCCGGTGACATAACCGCCACCCCCGATTTTCAGGTTACTCCAGGTGTAATTAGTTTGAGATACTGATGGGAGGTGGATTGATAGAATGAGTACTATTAAAATGTAACTTTCTCTTTTCAAGTTATTTTTGGAGGCAAGATAATGGAAAGAATGGGACGCTGGTGTGATGCTTTTTTTTAACCGCAGAGTTCCTCTGTGGTTAAAAAAATCAACGAAGCAGATGGGTACCACAAATAAAACCGATTCAGCTAATTAATCGTAAATTTAAACAGGCATGCTTCATATTAGCTAAATATTCATCTGTAGAACATTTGAAATCTATACTGCTGCTGGTTTGTTGTGTTTTTTTATTCAGTACTGCATTTGCACGGCATGGCAAAGGCG
>JBBSSY010000506.1:0-3328 GCA_038241595.1 Chitinophagales bacterium
CCCCTGAAAAGATGGGAAACCTTTTTGCGACGCAGGTTTTACCGCAATTTCCTGCTGGTAGCTTACAGCTCACAACCTTACAACCTGACTCCCGTCGTCCCCCCTGTAGCCAGCGAAATATCAACCGGTTTATTCGTTTTCCACGCACCATTTGTAAAATCAGGTACATTAATGGAATTGGAACGGTGCGCCACGGACCATTCGCTCAGGGGACCGATGGAACTCCAGAGCGCGGCATCGTACACATCCTGGTCAAGTGCCAGGCCATTGCGCAGGCAGTCGATGAGGCGCCAGTCCATGAGAAAATCCATTCCACCATGACCACCGACCTTCTTGGCCAGTTCACCCACTTTCTTAACGATCGCCGGCTGGTATTTTTCCTCTACATCTTTCATTTCCGCCTCCGTCAACCATTTCTCATGGCTGGAAGCAATCTTGGGCGGCCCCGGGTATTTCAATGCCGATCCCTTGGTGCCGCTGATTTTGTGGATGCGCGAATAGATGTTCGGCGAGGTAACGTCATGCTGGATCATAATCGTTTTGCCATTGGTGGTACGCACCACCGAGGTATTCATATTTCCGCGGTAAGTTTTACCGACAAATTCTTTGTAGAAATCATCTTTCGCGGCTTCGGCTTTTGCCCGTTCGCCCATCATAAAGTCGATACCAGACATGGAAACGAGGTAGTCCATTTTATCGCCCCGGTTTATATTCATCACCTGGCAAATCGGGCCCAGGCCGTGCGTAGGATACAAGTCACCGCTCGTGCCGATATTTTCTCTCAGCCGCCACATGTCGTAGTAGCCGGTTTTATCAAAGTTAAGATCAAGCAGGTAATGCAGGTACGCCCCTTCTGTGTGCACGATCTCGCCGAAATAACCCTGCCGAGCCATATTGAGGGTAAGCAGTTCAAAGAAATCGTAACAGCAATTTTCCAGCATCATACAATGCTTTTTCGTTTTCTCCGACACTTTCACCATTTGCCAGCATTCGTCCAGCGTCATCGCCGCAGGCACTTCGATGGCCACGTGTTTGCCTTGTTCCATGGCGTAAACGGCCATCGGCACGTGCATGCTCCAGGGCGTGGCAATATACACCAGGTCGATGTCTTTGCGGTCGCAGAGTTTTTTCCAGTCTTCTTTGCCTCCGGAATAGATCGTTGGATTAAACTCGGGATTTTTCACCATCGCCCGCGCCTTCTGGGCTTTTTCGTCGCGCACATCACAGATGGCCATGATGGCGACGCCTTCCAGTTTAGTCATATTATTCAGGTGGGTAGGACCACGCTGCCCGACGCCGATAAATCCCACACGAACCGTTTCCAGTTTCGGCGCCGCATAGCCCGACATGTTAAACTGTTGCGCATACTGGTTATTGTCAGGCTGGCGGATGAGCATGTCGTCCGCATTTTGTCCGCCAAAACCGTTGAGCATACCACCGGCAACACCCAGGCCGGCGAGACCGGTATGTTTTAAAAAATTTCTGCGATTATTTTTCATATGTTTTAATTTAATACGTATTTAAATAAAGCGTTTATCAATTACCGTTATTTGTCGATACCCGGAAACCACCGTACCGCATTTTTACCGAAAATTTTGTCCACGACACCAGCAGGCAGGTGGAGCCCTTTAAATGATCCTTCGAAGGCCGGGGTACTCATGGTGGAATCGGATACGAAAAAGGTAAAGTCATCCAGCCATTTGTCGTGAACTCTTTTTTGAAAAGCGGCCACATCGGTCGTGTCGTGCTGTTCCAGGTCCGTGGCATATATCAACCGGTCCTGGTATTTCATAAAAAAGTCACGCACCGGTGTGCCTTTCGTAACGGCCTGGTACTGGATCGCCGACAACCGCGCGGCCATATCGACGGCCATATTAGGGAACCGCTCAAACCGGCTGGCGAGTGAATCGATGTTCCATTCAAGGCTGCCCAGGTGCGCACCGATGAATGTCAGGTCGGGGTGTTTCTCCAGCAGGTGATCCCTTGCCCGCACCTGGTCTTCGTACGTGGGATACTCCGGGTGCAGGAACATATGGTATTCAGGGTGTTTGGTGAAATAAGACCGGTCCCCGTTGATCGTCATCTTGTCCAGTGGCAGCCAGGCATTCCTCGGTTCGCCCAAATGGCCCAGCAGCGGTATATGCCGTGATGCAAGATAAGAGAATATCGAATCAAATTTCACGTCGTCGGCCATGACGAATTTCCCCTGGCCATTGCGCAGTTCCATACCCACGTTTTTCCAGATCTTTACCGCGATGGCACCCTTGTCGAAAGAATCTTTGAGGTAGTCGAGTTGATGCTGTTGCCAGCCAGGCGTATTGAAATTGTCGAGCGAGAACGTTGTAGCATAGGCGAGCATACCTGGGAACTTCTTCACCATCTCTACGGCGATCCGTTGCTGTTCTTCGAGCCGGGGGTAATAGGCCGGCGTTACATTGACCGTCAGCAGGCGGAAATTATCCAGCCGGGCCTGGTGCACCAGCGCCGAATCACGGATGTTGATGTGCACGTGCGTATCATACTTCTTCACCGAGGCAAAATCCGCCGGCGTATAAAAAGTGGTATCCGTTTTATGCGTTTCAGGCGCGGTTGCGGGCGGCGAACCACAACCGGCTGCGCCCGAGAGCGCGACGATAACAGCAATATATATTGGCGGGCGAAGTACCATGTATACTTTTTTTAAGACTGCGTTTGGTAACTAGATTTTTATAAAGATTTTTTTTCTGTACATCCAGTTCAGGATCAGCCATTCCAGCAAAAGCACGAGCGCACCGCTGACCAGTGTTGCATATGCCGCACCAAACATCTGGTCGTACCGCTGACCGAGGTGGATAAAAAGCGAATCCGAAATCAGCGCGCGCACGCCGCCGTCTGCGATTACATAAGCCGCAATGGAATTGGCACCAATTACCAGCAGGAAGTATGACCATTTCTTTTTACCCGAGACATCGATCAGCTGGTAAAAAAATGCGAGGAAGAGGAAACATACACCACCGCTGAGGATCGTCCAGGCAGGCGTCCATATGCGTTTTACCACGGGGTTTATGCCGGTTAAATGCAGGAGGATGCCGGCGGCGATTAAAGCGACACCGGTGATGACAAATTTCCTGACCTTCTGCGATGCCGGTGCGGCGCCGATCAGCGTATTGCCAGCCAGCAACCCGATGATCATGGTGCCAAGCGTTGGAATAAAACTAAGCGTGGAATAACCGCCGCTATTGCGCAGGAATGGTAATTGACGGGGGAACAAATTCAGGAACCACCGGTCGAAGGCCCAGGCCATATTGGTGTTTTTATTCCAGTGTGCAGCAAGGCCCTGGAAGTTATA
>JBBSSY010000507.1:0-3322 GCA_038241595.1 Chitinophagales bacterium
ATGGCTCACCTATCCGTTTCAAAAAAGGTAAATCGAAAATGACAAAAAGGGGATACAAGTGGTGCCTAAAACTTGTAAGCCCTTTTAAATCAAATGCAACTTATGAGTGATAACGGCTATTGGTGCGTGGGGAGCACCATTGTTAATCAACAAACGGAGGCGAAAATTCCTACCGTAATTCCTTTACATTAAAGTTTAACAGGAGCGATATTTGAAAAAAATCACGACCGGTTTCATCGTTTATTTCGTAATCGAACTGGTGCAAATAGCCGCTTTGAAGGGCTACTGTTTCACTCACTTCGTAACCCCCTCCAACAAAAAAACGGTTACGCTCAAAGTAGGGCGCTTTATCAGTAAAAAAAAGTTCATTCCAGGCTGATGCATAAAACGTTTTGGGTATCGTTTTTTTATTATTCAACGGAACAACTGTATTTAATCTATACCTGAACCGGTTTCGAAAGCCGTTATTTGTAAATCGTTGTTCAGCCCGGTACCTGTGTTCAAATTTTAGCCTGGCTACCTGCTGTTTCATGACCATTTGTACCCAGGTCCGTGTTTCTTTTTGCTGGAAGGGCAGTTTGAAATTTCCGCCTTCACTATAGGTATTGTAAGCGCCTACGCCGGTCGTAAATGAAAAGTTTGACGTAAGGTTATACGTTAGTCCCCCTTTTAATTCGTAATAGTGGTATTGATTATAAAAAGACAAACTCCTTAATTGGGGTTCAACAAAAACATCCCATTGGTTATTAACGTTGACTTTCACATGGAGAATATTCCATGAGCCAATCTGGCTTGTAGCATTTTGTGCGTTGATATAATTACCGGTGTTACTTGATAAAAGCAGTAACCATGCTAGTGTTTTTAGTTTTTCAAACATTGTCGCTGTTTTCAAATAGACAGGTTACTTAAAATCATCTGAACCAATGGCCAATTTACCGAGATTATTAAAGGCGATCTCTATTATGCTTAAACATTGGGGAAAAATAGATTATAAAAGTTCGGTTGCAAAAAAAACAGATCGTGGTTTCAGCCCAAAATGCAAAATGGACAAATTGGGATACATTCCAACTTGTCCATCTGGTGCCCGGGACTGGAATCGAACCAGCACATCCTTGCGAACGGCAGATTTTGAGTCTGCTGCGTCTACCAATTCCGCCACCCGGGCATTACAATTGGCCGCTTTTACAACGGGGAGGCAATATTACGGATTCCCTGTATCCTGTCCAAAATGCGCTGCAAATATTTTTTCTCGAAATAATACTCTTTTACCTGCAGCAGCTCTTCCTCGGTAGTAACACCTTCTTTATAATTTTCAATAACCGGCGCAACATCTTCGTAAATTTTTAAGAGTAAGCGATTGGACTTCTGCTCCACGTTGAGCAGCTGTTCCTGCGTTTCGTCCAGTTCAACCTCCATGAGCTCCTCGTTGATGTCCCTGACTTCCATCCGGAACTGCGGTTCCAGCTCGTCGTCGTCTTCCAGACTGAACAGACCTTTCAGGTGCAAGATATAACGAATCGTGGCATCTTCGTCCTGCAGCAGGTGGTATGCTTTGTTAATGTGCGCCGACTGCGTCGGTTCCGTCTGCATCAACGCAGCGAGCCTTGTCGCCAGCGTTGACAAGTCGGGCTGGAACGAGACAGGTATACCGAATAATTCGAAATGGTTCATGGTGAGATTTGTATAAAAACCGTTCCAGCGATTAATTCTTGATAGTCTCAAATGGTCTTCCCTACACCGGCAGCAGAAACGGGAAATTTTTATTTCACTAATTTACACCATTTATCAAACCGTTACCAACGATGCTGACAATTGGCCTCATCCGCGAAGGAAAAATACCGGCAGACAACCGGGTGGCGCTAATCCCGGCACAGTGCCGCTGGATTAAACAACACCTGCGGGGCGTGGCCGTCATCGTGCAATCTTCCGGCAACCGGTGTTTTTCAGACCGTGAATACCGCGCCGCCGGTATTACTGTTACAGAAACCATCGATGGATGCGACGTCTTGCTCGGCATCAAAGAGGTACCGGTCCAGGACCTGCTGCCGAATAAAACCTACCTGTTTTTCTCGCACACCCGCAAGAAGCAGCTGCACAACCGGGCGCTATTACAACATATCCTTCGTGACAACATTACGTTGATTGACTACGAATGCCTGGAACACGCCGATGGCCAGCGCATCATCGGTTTTGGCTTTTTTGCAGGGGTAGTGGGCGCACACAATGGCATGATGGCATACGGAAACCGCACCGGTGCGTACCAGCTGGGCCGCGTCCACAACCACAAAACCTTCCAGAAACTCATTCACACGTATTTTGGCCTCCGGCTGCCCAATGTCAAAATAGCCGTTACCGGCTCTGGTCGTGTGGCGAGTGGTATCCTCGAGATCATGAACCTGATGGGCATCATCGAAGTGGAACCGGAGGAATACCTCGAACGCCCGTTCACCTATCCCGTCTTTGTACACCTGAAGGGGGCAGCTCTTTATCGTCACCGCCAAACGGGGACCTATAACCGGGAAGATTTTCATACGCGTCCGGATCAGTACAAATGTCTTTTCCCGGTTTACACAAAACATACAGATATCCTCATGAACGGGGTCTACTGGGATACCGGCATTCCGCGGCTGTTTGAGTGGGAACATGTACAGCAGCCGGATTTTCGCATCCGGATCATTGCAGACATTACCGACGACCACAACGGTTCCATACCCTGCAATATCGGCGATGCCACCATCCAGGATCCTGTTTATGGCGTGGATAAGATTAATTTCAGGAAAACGCCCCCGTACCAGGCGGACGGCATCGACCTTATGGCAGTAGGCAACCTGCCCAATGAATTGCCACGCGATGCGTCGCGGTATTTTGGCGAGCAGCTGATCAAGTATGTGTTGGAAGACCTGGTGAAAGGAGGCTCGGCTACCATCGATCACGCCACCATTGTACGCGACGGTTCGCTGATGCCTTCGTTTGAGTATCTCCGTGATTACGTGTCTGCTTCGCATGATTTGCAGTAAAAGCCACTCTCTGTGGTCCTCCCTGTCTTGCTTTCCCCGTGGTTCAAAAATCTCACAGGTATAAATAATAATCTTTCAGCAACTCGACAAAAGCCGGCGTATACTCACTGTTAGCCTTAATCGCCATTTCATGTAGGAGTGGCGTCTTTACCTCCTGGCCACCGTAGATTACCATCGAACGAAAATACCCGTGACGTGTGCTCTGGCGCACATCGAGACGTTTCAACAAATAAGAATGGCTAGCTGACGCCAGCGCCGCGAATTGATTCATACGCTGGTAGGGGAGGAGTACGGCAAATATCCCG
>JBBSSY010000508.1:0-3317 GCA_038241595.1 Chitinophagales bacterium
ACCGCCCGGTGCCGGATTCTATCGGCCTTACCGGCCTGGTCGCTGCGCTGATCACCAACTGCCAACTGCCAACTGCTGACTGCTGACTTCGACTGCCAACTGCCAACTGCCAACTGCTAACTGCTAACTGCTAACTGCTGATCGCTGTCAGGGAAACAACGTATATGGCAAAATGAATTTCTTGTAATAATTACACACCGGCTTCAGGCCGCATTCGCCGCACTTTGGGGTGCGGGCAACACAGATATAACGTCCATGCAGAATGAGCCAGTGATGCGCTTTGTGAATCAGTTCGCGGGGAATGTATTGTATCAATTGCTTTTCGGTGGCAAGCGGCGTTTTGGCCCCCACCGTCAGCCCGATGCGCGCAGACACCCGAAAGACATGGGTATCCACGGCCATATTCGGCTGGTTGTCTACCACAGATGTAATCACGTTGGCCGTTTTACGCCCAACGCCCGGCAGTAAAATCAATTCCTCCACCGTCATAGGCACTTCCCCGTTGAACTGGTCAACAAGCATGTTGGCCATGCCGATCAGGTGTTTCGTTTTGTTATTTGGATAAGAAATGCTTTTGATAAGCGAAAATACTTCTTCATAATCCGCATGGGCGAGCGTCTGCGGACCCGGGTATTTCCCGAAGATAGCCGGGGTGGTCATATTCACCCGTTTATCTGTGCATTGCGCAGATAAAATAACGGCTACCAACAGCTCATACGGGCTATCGTACAATAATTCCGTTTCAGCCTCGGGGTTATGTTGCTGAAAATAGTCGATAACAAAACGGAAACGTTCCTTTCTTGTCATTGAAGTACATGATTAACAATGACAACGAAATTAAAAGAAAGGGGGTTACGTCAGGAAAAAATTAAGCAGGTTGAGTGATCGACTCTTTTGCATATTTCAACACCTGTAAAACAACTTCTGTTCTGGGAGACTCAGTAATCCTGTCAAGCCTGCTCGTACATGACCGAAGCACTTCAAACTTTTCTCTCAGGGTCCAGTCTTCTGACAAGGCCTTCTCAATGGCAACATGCTGCGCCTCTGAGGTTTCTTTATACAAATACTGCAAAAGATCCTCTGGTGTATAGAGTGTCATAGGCAAATATCATTTTTAAATCCATTAAAAATATCCGAAAATGTCCTGTTTTCGGATCGTCCGTGAATAAAAACGGGCACTATAACCTACTTATTGTATTCATTGAAAAATAATTGGTTCTCACGTGTTTATAAGCCCGTTGTCCTGAGAAACATCGCGTAAATCGTATCACGAAGCCCCCGAGAACGGCCCTAAAATGGCATGCATCAATGGCTCTTTTTTCGCGCCAATAACTGAAATTCAATATAGTAGGAAAATGACACGGAAATTAAGGAGAATTCATTAATAAGCAAAAAAAACCAACGGCATCTTTAAAATGAACGCAGGTCAGCATGTCGGGAGAAGGTTATTGAGGTGTAATGACAAACAAGTCTTCGTTTGCACGCTTCATGTAATATTTTTCCCGCGCGTACTTTTCGATGGTAGCTGCATTTAATTTCAGCTGGTTAAGTTCTTCCCGGGTAATGGCAATCTGTTCTTCGTAATATATTTTACTTTGTTGCAGGTGATTAAGTTCACGCGGATGCCTGAAGTGCGTGGTGATGATATCCCGGTCATCAAAGAAAAACATCCATACGAGGAAACCCGCGATAGCGAGAAGGTATTTGCCTTTTTGCATTACCAATTAAGTTTAAGGTTTAAAGTTTAAGGTTTAAAGTTCTTTACTTCAGATAAACTTAGACTGCTATAAAGTTACTTTGAATTTCAGCACTTAACTTTAAACCTTAAACTGTTTCTATTTTCCAAATTTTATCTTCCCTGCAGGGAAAATTGCGTTGGCACCGAGTTGCTCCTCGATGCGGAGCAGCTGGTTGTATTTGGCAATGCGGTCTGTGCGGCTGGCGGAGCCGGTTTTAATCTGGCCACAATTTAATGCCACAGCGAGATCCGCAATGGTGGTGTCTTCCGTTTCACCGGACCGATGGCTCATAATGGTGTTGTAACCATTGTGCTGCGCCAGCGTAACGGCGTTGATGGTTTCCGTAATGGTTCCAATCTGGTTTACCTTTACCAGCAGGGCGTTTGCCACGCCGGTGTCGATACCTTGTTGCAGTCTTGTTACATTGGTAACAAAGAGGTCATCACCCACGAGCTGGATTTTTTTACCAACAGTATCAGTCAGCAATTTCCATCCGTCCCAGTCGTCTTCAGCCATGCCGTCTTCAATGGAAACGATGGGGTAATTTTTCACCCAGTTGGCCCAGTAATCCACCATTTTTTCGGATGATAATTTTTTGCCATCCGATTTATGGAAGTGATATTCTTTTGTTTTGCTGTCGAACATTTCGCTTACTGCGGGGTCCATGGCAATTGAAACGTCTGTGCCTGCTTTGAAGCCGGCGGCACCTATTGCACTCATAACCGTATCGATGGCTTCTTCGTTGCTCTGGATGTCCGGCGCAAATCCGCCTTCATCACCGACGTTTGTCGAGTAGCCTTTTTTCTTCAATACTGATTTCAAGGCGTGAAATATCTCCACACCCCAACGCAGCCCTTCGCTGAATGAGCTGGCACCGATCGGCATCACCATAAATTCCTGGAAGTCGATCTTGTTATCTGCATGTGCGCCACCGTTGAGGATGTTCATCATTGGTATCGGCAATGTGCGGGCATTGGTACCGCCGATGTAACGGTACAGTTCGAGGTCAGCTTCCTGCGCACCAGCCTTGGCTGCTGCCATACTTACGGCCAGCATGGCGTTGGCGCCGAGTTTGCCTTTATTGTTGGTGCCGTCGAGTTGGATCATGGCGGCATCCAGGCCAGCCTGGTCAGACACTTCAAGACCAATAATGGCGTTCGCAATTTGTTTGTTCACGTTCTCCACGGCTTTCAATACGCCTTTACCACCATACACTTTTTTATCGTCATCGCGCAGTTCCACAGCTTCGTGGATACCGGTACTGGCGCCGCTTGGTACCGCCGCACGGCCCATAGCCCCGGCCTCGGTGGTTACGTCTACTTCCACCGTCGGGTTGCCGCGGCTGTCTAAAATCTGTCTTGCGTGAATTTGGGAGATATAACTCATGATATAAATTTAATAGTGGTGATCGTTTTAAGTGGCGGATGCGGTGGTTGTCAGGTTGCGGAAAATATCTTCCAGGCGCCTGTTTTCGCTTTGCAAAGAAACAATATTCAGGTTATGCTGCAAAGCCCGTTCGAAGAGTAACTTTCGAACTGATTCCGGACTGGCGGTCTGGATTCGAACTGACGTTGGCGA
>JBBSSY010000509.1:0-3294 GCA_038241595.1 Chitinophagales bacterium
CAAAGGGAAAAATCATTACAGAGCAATTTGTTAAACAATAAAAGACGCTTTAAATAATTAAATTAAAAAGGGACCGCTCCTTACGAGAGTCGGTCCCTTTTTTATAGTGAAGTTTACAATTGATAATTTGTTTAATAACTGTGCCTATTGATCACCGGCACCCCAATCAAAATCCTAAATCGTTCATTTTTCGTATATAGTTTGAAGACGTTATCAGGATCATTCAATGGCGTGGAGGGTCAACCGCGTAGTTTTACCCAAAACGGAAATTATTCTGCATTGTGGATACATTAGCGGACAATGTTTGGCATAGATTTTCGTTATATATTTTTTATTGATAACCTAATTTGACGTTTAATTAACTTTTTATGAAATTTCCCCTAAACACTACCCTGCTCTACGTTTGCCTGTTTTTTGTGACGGCATTCTCTGTATCTTGTCAGAAGGGCAACGATACACCGAAGTACACGACGTTTACAAAAATCCCTCATGACAATATGGATTTTGAACAGAAACTGGTAGGCTGGCAGATTGAAACCGCTTACACAGGTTTTTATGGGTTCAGCGCCGACACAGGTGCACTTAGAAGTGGTAAATATGGTCTCAATTTCTTCGCACCACAGGCGGGCGAATGGGCTGGCAGCCCGCAGGAAACTCCCTGGAATGGAAAAATTTATGCAACATTTACCAATCTTAAAGATGGCAATTACACCTTCAAAATTTACGCTGATGCAGTTGGTGATGGTATGTTCCTCTGGGTCAATGGCGGAACAGAAGCAACAGCGAAGATCAAATCGGATAATAACGAATTAAACACGCTTGATTTCACCGTAAAAGGGGGCACCGCGAAAGTTGGTTTTGCCTGTATAAACGCAAATGGCAACAAGGCATTATTTGCTCCTTATTTTCACGCTGATGATGCAGAACTCTGGTTGAACGAGTAATATACTATTAAACATTCTTTACATAAAAAACCGACCGTAAGGCGGTTTTTTATGTGGGGGAAACGGTTAACCGGTTTCCCGATATTTTCCTTATCCATTATCGGTAACCGAAAAGACTGCGAGTAATTTTACGAGACTTAAAGGGATGGGCAAAATCACCAAAAGTCAAGAGCGGGCGATGAAGTTTTTATGCATACCGGCTTTATGGAGCCTTTTCAGTATAAAAAATGGTAGTAACCTGATCAGCATTTTTTTCACCCGGCGCATCAATTTAGATGAAAGACATTTTGTGAATGTTGCCGGATGCTTTAGCAACGTGAAAAAGTCTCTCGAAACGTGTTGCCTCGCACCCGAGTGCGAAAAGATGTTTTCAAACATCTTGTTGCAGTAGAAGTTTTTGTAAAATCTCATCCCGGACCGCCAGTTCTGTTTTTCCTTTTCATTTGCCAGCGTTTCATACTGGCGACCCAACGCTTCCAGCGCGGTCCTAAGCATGAGCGGACTGTTGCCTGACATATTCTGGTTGTGAAAACGGTAAGCCGCCGTCAAATGATTATTGTGGGCCACCGGGTATCTGCGCACAATTTTCAGATACAAATCGTAGTCCTCACAAGCTTTTAATAACACATCGAACCTGAACATATCAAATACCCAGCGGGCATACATGACCGTTGCATGCATTTCGATGTAGTTTCCACGAAGCATGGCCTGGTAGTAATTTTCGAGGTGCAGCGTTTTGCGCGCTTCCAGTAATTCGTTTTTTGCATTAACCTTTTGATGCGCGCCGGATACAAAGGCGAGTTCGGGGTTTTCCATCATCGACGCCACATGTACAGCAAGCGCATCGGGAAACAACCAGTCATCAGCATCAAGAAAAACCAGGTAATGCCCGGTGCTTTCTGAAATGCCGGTATTGCGGGCAGCAGAAAGACCCTGGTTTTTCTGGTAGATATATCTTATGGAAGGATAGCCGTTTGCCACTTCCCGGGTATCGTCTTTAGAGCCGTCGTTCACCACGATAATTTCATGATGTGTATACGATTGCTTTAGGACACTCTCTATAGATTCTCCCAGGAACTTCCCATGATTGTAGCAAGGGATTATGACTGACACAACTGGTGGCACCGACGGGTGCAACGAGACCCTCATAACTCAAAAATTAGTATGAATAAAATCCTGTTTGTGACAAAGGTAAAGCACGAAAAGCACGTATCAATTTACAGATCGGCCAACGGTACCACCCAGTGACATTCAATACGGCTACAAATCAGTTCGAGTTATTTAATGGATAGGATTTTGCATTTTGTTCCGGCAGATCAGCGGCCATTTAACCATCGGTTTAGTTGCCGCTTAAACGTGGGGCCGTCCCAGTTTTTAACCTGTAGCCGCCCAATCTGGAAAGGCTGCGTATTTTTGTCAACCGCAGTATCGGCTGTCGTAAAAGCACCAGACAAATGTAATTCATTAATGGTTGCCATGGTAGTTTGATTGTGGTCCCCATACGGGTATGCAATAATTTCCATCGGGCGACCCCCCAAACGTTCCAACTGCTCTTTGCATTGGTTGACTTCATCGTATTGAAATGCTTTCGGGTGAACAGACAGCGCCGGGTGCGTTACAGTGTGGATACCAATGTCAATAAGTCTATGAGCGAATAATTCATTTAGCTGTTGCTCCGCCATCGGAAAATTTGCGGCAGGGGGAAGGTATGCGCTACCCGCCCAGTTTTTCAAAGTACCCAGTACCACTTCAATGGCGGCATAAGGCAATGGCTTTAACCGCTCCCAGATGGCGAGGTAGATTTCGGCACGCCGGGTGGGTGGTGTTTCGGGCCAGAGCCAGGATGCGTGCTTCCCCATTTCGCCAGGCTGCAAAATGCCTTCGTGATCCAGTTCAAAATGTAGGGCCTCCCCATTGATTACTATTCCCAGATCTACTGGCAGTTTTTCGGACAGCAGTAAGATACCAACCAATGCATCCCACCAGAACTCGTGGTCTTTTCCAATAAAATGGGAAGCTATAAAAAACGTTGCGGGGCAATTGTATTTCTCCAGCAAAGGTTTTGCTGACAAAAAGTTGTCGCTATAACCGTCATCGAAAGTAAGGGAAATGGTATTTTTCACGATCGTTCTCTCCCGTACCTGCTGGGCCACGGCCTTTGCGGTAATTAGCGGATAGGTATCCCTAAGCACCTGCAAATGCTGTTCGAAATGTTCGGGACTCACCGCCAGTTGCCAGGGATCAACGGGCACGTCGGCAATGCGATGGTACATGAGTACCAACGATCGTTTGCGGAATATTTTTGTAAACTGGTGATACCAGTGCCTTGTATTCATTACTCCGGTTTGAC
>JBBSSY010000510.1:0-3293 GCA_038241595.1 Chitinophagales bacterium
AACGTATTAATTGGCTGTACGGACTTGTATATGAAGATCATTTCGGCGGTTCGCTTGAGAATCGTCTCTGTGATGGTGCCCAGGAAATCGTCACCGGCGGGGATGTGAAGCCCCAGTATTAATTTTTTTATGTTTCTTTCTTTCAGCGTATAAATAATGCCATTGCCAATATTCACGTCATAACGGGTAATGGGAACCACTGTTTCGTCCCAGGAGGCAGCATGTTTCATGACCCGGTCGATCATTTTTTTACCACTCGGGAAATCGACGGCTGCGGGGTCTGCTTCGTCCACCACATGCAGGGCATAGATCGGCAACCGGCTTGAAGTTGGTTTTAGCACGAATGCCAGTTCAAGCAGCGGAATTACCGTTTCATCATATGCCAGCGATATCATCATCCCTTCGTCAATCGGTTGCTCGTTTGCCCTGCCCTTGGTATTTGCCAGGAGAGACAATCTCCTCGCTGCCTTTTCCACGGAAAATGAACTGATGGTGCAGGTTACCAAAATCATCAGGATGGAACCGTTTAACACATCTTCATTAAAAAGCCTGATCGGTTCGCCGGAAATTGTTTCGCCAAGGATTACATTGTAACCTACCAGCACAACGGCAAGCGTGGCGCCTACCCGAGCATTGCTCAAGCCAAAAATCAACTGTCGTTCATCGGGAGACAACTTATATATTTTTTGCGTCAGCAGCGCGGCAATAAATTTGCCGGCGGTGGCTACAATGATCATCAGTGCCGCAACTTTTAGTGCACCTGTGCCCTTTAGCAATACGGTAAAATCAACCAGCATGCCGACGCCGATCAGGAAAAATGGAATAAAGAGCGCGTTGCCTACAAATTCTATCCGGTTCATCAGGGAAGAAGAATGCGGGATAAATTTATTGATGGCCAGTGCCGACAGAAACGCGCCGATGATTGCCTCAAGCCCGGCTATCTCCGCAAGAAAGGATCCCAGGAAAACAATCGCCAGCACAAAAATATATTGGGAGATATTGTCCTCAAATTTTTTGAAAAACCACCGGGCGATAATCGGGAAGACAAAAAACACGACCGCGCCAAAAACCAGCGAGGAGATGAGCAATCGCAACCAGAAGGCCGCGCTGATTTCTCCTTTGTACATGCCGACGATTGCTGCCAGCACCAGCAGGGATAACACATCGGTAATGATTGTTCCACCAATGGTAAGCGTAACGGACTGGATGCGGTTGATACCAAAGCGGCTGGTGATCGGGTAAGCGAGCAACGTATGGGAAGAAAGCATACTTGCCAGCAACAGGGAAGTAGGCACGTTAAAACCCAGCAGGTAGTAAGCGCCGAGCGTGCCCAGTATCATCGGCACAAGAAAGGTAAGGATGCCAAATACGCCGCTCTTGGCCCGGCTCTTTTTAAATTCTTCCAGGTCTATTTCCAACCCCGCCGACATCATAATATACAGCAGCCCCACCGTACCAAAAAGCACGATGCTGCTGTCGCGCAGTAACAAGTTGAAGCCATAGGGGCCGATCAGGATGCCCGCGAGTATCAGTCCGATGATATGCGGCAGCCTTAGCTTGTTGAGTAAGATCGGTGCGAACAAAATAATAAATAGCACCAGGGAAAAAATAATAACCGGATTCTTTAAAGGTAGCGACAGATCAAGGTCGGTTAATAAGAGCATGTTCCAGTATTGAGTGATGGTTTCAAGTTATTGTTTTTTGAACTGAATGGCATAGATGATCCGGCAATCCTCTGCCCGGAGAATCAGTCGCTCTCCTTCCATCTCCTTTTCACCGGTTTGACGGATTCTTACGAGCATCGTCGTCGTCGCCGATTCCTGCAGGGTATCCCGGATGGCCGTCATTTCAAGATAATTATCTTTATAATTACCGCTGTACACCCGTACCAGTTTGTCATTTGCATAGGCCCGGGCGTTTACCTGGTTGTTGACGATGTTCATCTCCCAGCGTTCATTCTTAACATCTCCGACTGCAGAACTGGGACAGGATGTTTCGGTACAGTTCATTTTTACCAGCCATGAACCAGCGAGGTTGGGATCAACCATGGGCAGGCTGTCAGTAAGCTGCAGGGTTGAATCGCGTTTTTTTCCCTGTTGCTTTTTGGCAAACGCCGCCTGCGCCGTCTGCAGGTTTTGCTCGGCCGTGGCGAGTTGCTGTTCTTTGAGCATGACGACAGACTCCCGCTCTGCCAGTGCCGCTTCCCTGACTCGTAATTTCCTGGACGCTTCCGGTTCTTCACACGACAGTAAAAAAAAAGCAGGTATAAGCAAGTAGATGTAAGGCTTCATGACATTATGTATGTGTTTCCCGGGTACAACCGTGCAGGTAGTATGAATATATGTATTATTTACAATCGTTGCGAATCATGAAGATAATTACTTATGACCTAGAATAAAAGAACGGTTCATTAGAATGCGATTAGAAGCTGCCCCTTCGACGCGTCGTCGGGCAGCGGAATCCGGTAGATACTACCGGTAACCCATATGCGGGGATTGCGGGTGTATTAAATAAAGGCTGGCTGACGGAGAATTTCAGCGAAAAACATATCCGGGCAAAAGATCGATCATACGCAAAAAGGGCCTCAATTTCTTGAGACCCTTTTACAAAAAGCTGTTATGTTATTTCAGCAATTCTTTAAATAAGTCGTGATCTGCCAACTTTCAAGTTATTACCGGGGCGTTGTGGTGGAACCCGGTGTAGTCGTTGACCCTGGCCTTGTGGTCGAACCGGGAGTAGAGCCGGTACGTGGCGTACCCATCGATCCCGGTGTTGTTGACGTACCCGGAGTTGTCGACGTACCGGGTGTAGTTGTTTTGCCAGGCATCGTATTGGAACTGGGTGTTGTTGTACCGGGCAGGATCGTTGAACCCGGTGTGGTCGGGTTACCAGGAATGGTTGTTGTTTCCGGGTTCGTGCTGGTACCGGGTCTGTTGGTAGTGCCTGGCGTGCTGGTGGTACCGGGCAAAATCGTTGACCCAGGTGCGGTAGTTGATCCTGGTAAAGTAGAAGAGCCTGTATTCGGTTTTGTTGTTTTTCCGGGTTTAGTGGTACTTCCCGGTGACGTTTTAGAATCCGTGGTCTGGCTGTATGCGCTGTGCGAAAATATCAGCGCGATTCCTGCCAGCAAAATTTTTGTTGTTTTCATGATATTACTTTTTATATACGTTTGTCGTTCCAATAGTAAGAACAATCTTACCTACTAAAATTTTGTGCCACACTTTGTATCTTTCGCACCTGCTTTGTTAAATTCAGTGCATACATTACCGCTTGACTATCAGTCTTTGTCGATT
>JBBSSY010000511.1:0-3289 GCA_038241595.1 Chitinophagales bacterium
GGACAGGCGATCACCAGTACTGCAACGCTCCTCATCAATGACGTCGCGAGGTCATGCAACACCAGCTGGTTGCCAAAGAAAGTGACAACTGCGATTGCAAGCACGACCGGAACGAAAATCGCGCTGATTTTGTCTGCGAAAAGCTGCGCAGGTGGTTTATCGCCCTGTGCCTTCTTCACCAGGTTAATAATATTTGAAAGCACCGAATCTTTCGCCTCGGCACTCACCTGTGCTTTTACGCTTCCGCCAGCCAGGATGCTGCCGCCGATCAGGTGATCCCTGGCATGTTTTTCAACCGGCAAACTTTCGCCGGTGATGATAGACTCATCCACACTCGCATCTCCCCACAGGATCTTGCAGTCTGCCGGCACCTGGTCGCCCGTGTTGATCAACACCAGGTCGCCCGATTTTAGCTGACTATTCGCCATCGGGAAAATGATCTCCTGGTGCTGGTCATCGAAGGCGATCATATTGGCCATGACAACCTGTGATTTGGCCAGGCTTCGGAGTGCTTTCTGTGTGGCCTTCACAGAGGCGTCTTCCAGGTAGTTACCCAGGAATACCACCGTGATGATGGTGGCGCAGGTTTCATAAAAAAGGTAAGCGTCGCCAAGATCCAGCAACGTGCCAGTAAGGCTGTAACCGAAAGCAGCCGTGGCGCCGAGCGCAACGAGTACGTTCATATTTGGAATGCCGTTCTGCAGGCTCTTTAATGCACTTCTGCCAAAAAACTGCATGCCGGTTAAGTATACCGGGATGCATAAACCCAGTTGCACCCATGGATTCATCAGCCAGTGAAGCCCGAGGAATTCATGAAACATATGCAACATCAAAATAAGCGTGAACGGCAGGCAGACCAGGAAATACCGCAGGAAGCGGTTTGTTTTTGGTGAGGTACTGGCAGCACCAGGCTGGCCGGGTTTGTTTACCGAATAGCCGAGGCTTTCGATTCCCCTGGCAATTTTTTCTTCCAGGCTTCCGATCGACGATGTGTCGAAACTGACATCGCCATCCAATGGATTCACTTTTACATTGCTGACACCCTGCTGATTCAGGTATTTCGAGATGGTCAACGCACAGTTTGAACAGGTCATCCCCTCCACTTTCAAATTCACTGTTTCCATAACCTTATAATTTGCGTTTACCGGTAAAGTTACAACAGCAATCATCGCCCATGAGTGGCAATTCCTATTTTTAATCTAAACCCGGTTACAATGGGTCAACTGATTCAATTGCCTGGGCGTCAGAAGCCAGTTTCCGGCTAACTTTACGGCATGGAGTGGACTTTTACACGAACCCAGTTGCCCGAGACGGCCAGGCGGTTTATCGCGTACGCTGCCGAAGCCAGGATCTTCGCTTTTCATGGCAGCATGGGTGCAGGCAAAACAACCTTTATCCATGCTTTGTGCAATGAATTGGATGTGCGGGATGTTATCGGTAGCCCAACCTTTTCACTAATCAATGAATACGAGGGCAAAACCGGTAAGATTTATCACATGGATTTATACCGCCTGAACGACGTGGAAGAAGCCGTACAGGCCGGTATCGAAGACTGTTTGTATGCGGGGAACATATGTTTTGTAGAGTGGCCGGAACGTGCCCCGGGGCTTTTCCCGGATGAAACAATTCATGCGTACCTGGAGGTGGTTAATGAAGATACAAGGCGCATCCGGTTTTAAGATAATTTGCTATATTTGAGCGGGCCGATGTCTATCGGATTGTCATGTCTAATGCTGATTGTTAACCTATAAACCTCCGGGAAAAAGTAAATCCAATACAATGTCGCAAACCAAGCCGCTGATCAGCACATCCTTTAGTTATGAAACCCTGGAAGAAACGCTGGATGTAAAACCCGAGGGTGAGCAGTTACATATCGGCATTCCCAAAGAGACCGCATTCCAGGAAAACCGCATCGCCCTTACACCGGATGCAGTGGGCGTATTGGTGAGCAACGGGCACCAGGTGGTGATCGAACACAATGCCGGGGAAGCAGCCCATTTCCGCGACATAGATTACAGCGAGGCCGGTGCGCGGATCGTGTATGAAAAGAGCGAAGTGTATAAAGCACCCTTGCTGGTTAAAAGCGCTCCCGTCGTAGAAGAAGATCTTCCTTATTTACAGCAAAATCAGTTGCTGGTATCGCCGGTCCATTTGTCAGCCATGAAATCGGAGTTGCTCGAAAAGATGATGGAGAAAAAGATCACGGCATTTTCATTCGAGAACCTGAAAGACGATAGCGGTACCTATCCCATTGTGCGCAGCATGAGTGAAATCGCCGGCAGTGCGGTGATGCTGATTGCTGCACAGTATTTAAGTTCCGCCAATCACGGCAAAGGAGTATTGCTGGGTGGCATCTCCGGCATCCCGCCTACCAAGGTTATCATCCTCGGGGCAGGCATCGTGGGTGAATTTGCTGCCCGTGCTGCCCTGGCGCTAGGTGCTTCGGTTAAAATATTCGACAATAGTGTATACCGGTTAAAACGGTTACAGAATAATATAGGCCAGCGGCTCTGGACATCCGTCATCGAACCCAAGATACTCGCTAAACAATTAAAGACCTGCGAAGTGGCGGTTGGCGCGCTGGCGTCAGAAACGGGTCGAACGCCGATCGTGGTTACGGAAGATATGGTCAGCAACATGCGCACCGGCAGCGTAATCATTGACGTAAGCATCGACCGCGGTGGCTGTTTTGAAACGTCCGAGATCACCACACACGAACACCCGATATTTTTGAAGTACGGCGTTATTCATTATGGTGTTCCCAATATTCCTTCCGGCTTTGCGCGTACCGCTTCCCAGGCCATCAGCAGCGTCCTGATGCCGCTTCTGCTGGAAGCGTCTGAAGAAGGCGGTTTCGAAAACCTGATCTGGCACCAGCTTCACCTGCGCAGCAGCATTTACCTCTTCAAAGGGGCTTTGACCGATTTCCACCTCAGCCAGCGTTTCGACCTGAAATTCACCGATCTTAATTTGCTGATCGCAAGCCAGAGATAGTGGGCTATCAGCGGTCAGCTTTCAACCGTAAGTATGAGCCAGGAATTATTGAGTAACCCCGTTTTTCTTTTTAAAATCGCTGATATTTATAATGTTGGTACAGAATGGGTACTCCTGCGGATCGTTGGAGCCGACGATGACCAATCGGTTGACACAGAATTTTTCAATCAGGTCATAATATAAACTGATGCCGGCAGCATCGAGGTTGGTAAGCGGTTCATCAAGCAACAGGCATGAGGTATCTGAGAAAAATGCCTGCGCGAGTTTTACCCGCTGTTTCATCCCGCTTGAAAAA
>JBBSSY010000512.1:0-3285 GCA_038241595.1 Chitinophagales bacterium
TACCGCACAACGACACCCGATTTACGGGGAGAAGTTCAGGTAGCCGCAAATGCGATAAAAAATTTCGGTGCTGCTACCGACAATTCCCGGATAAAAATATTGACCACCGAGTTTAACGCGATCGATTTTAGCGGCTTTTGGCCGAACATCAACGACCTGGGTCACTCCCTGGTAGTGAGTGATATTCTGGGTGATTGCCTGGAACTAAGCCAGGTTGAATCCATGTTGTTCTGGAATACGCGCTGGATCGATAACCTGACGACTTCCAACAGCCTGCTTGATGCGCTTAATAAGTCGGGTCAGCCGAACGCAAACGGAACAGCGCTTTCTGTGTTTGCCAATAACCTCCTTCCTCAAATGGTTAGTGCAACCAAAACCACTGCAATCCGGACCTACGCATTTTTTGACAAGTTGAATAGCAAGGTGAATATCATGCTTATTAATAAAGAAGTCACTGAACAGCCCATTAACTTATCCGTACTCGGATTAGCAACATCCACATCGTTCGCGCGTTGGGAATTTAAGGGGAAAGACACCAGCGACCTGGCACCGGCCTATGCATTCCGGGATTCTGTGAAGCAGGTTTCATATCCATATAATTTGATGCTCGCTGCCAATTCTGTCACCGTATTGAAAGTGGGCTCAGGCCTGCAGCAACCTGCTCCAGCCCTCACGTTTACGGCAGCGCTGCTGCCTAACGGTAACGTACAGCTTAACTGGCAGAACAGTGTGGCCGATGACAACGCCACGTATGCCTTGCAACGCAGTGAAGACGGCGTAAACTGGAGTGTGATCGCAACCGTGCCTGCCGACGCTACCCCCACAAATAAATATTCGTTCGACGATGTAAACCCGATGGCCAACATACCTAAATTGTACTACCGGTTGGCTTACACCGCCGTCTCTGGTCAGGTAACTTACAGCGAGATCAGGATGGTGCAGACACAAACGCAAACAGACCTGGTCATCAAGTTGCTGAGCAATCCGGTTCGTGAAACAGCCAATTTTACGATCTCTGGTATCAAATATGCCCCACTAAAGATCAACTTGTTTAACGACAAGGGCTCGTTAATTCGGAAGTATGACGAACGGGCGGCTGACGGCAATTTTACCCTTAGCCTGAGTGGTTTGCCACATGGGGTATACTTCTTTCAATTCATTTCACCGATTACGCAGCGGGTGGTTAAGGCGATTAAACAATAGCCATAAACGCACAAACGCACGAATGATGAAGAGAAAACACCTCAGTCATCATAAGACGCGACAATGCTTTTAAAATACAATTTGGTTTATAATATAAACTACTTTACTTTCGAATTAAATTTACACCGGTGCTAAAATTTATGTTCTTTTTCGGATATGTGCTGCTTTCGGGGCAGTTATCGGCGCAAACCGTTTTAACGGGGAAAGTGAAAGACAACCGCGGCAGGGCCGTACCAAATGTAAGTATAGCACTTAAAGATTCTTATGACGGGGCCACATCAGATTCCAGCGGCAATTATTCTTTTAAAACAACGGAAACAGGTGATAAAATTTTGACGGCTACTTCCATTGGGTATGTGCCATTTGAACAGAAAATGTCAATAAGTGGCACTGCGGTGACATTGGACCTGGTCATGAAGGAAGAGCCCAATGAATTAAAAGCCGTAGTTATTACGGCAGGTACTTTTGAGGCGAACGATAGTAAACGAACAACGGTGCTAAGTTCATTGGATATCGTTACTACCGCGAGTGCAAATGCCGATGTTACCAGCGCCATCCGTACCCTCCCTGGTGCGCAACAGGTGGGAGAGAGTGAAGGACTATTTGTGCGGGGCGGTACTGCAGGCGAAACCAAAGTATTCATTGATGGCACGCTGGTGAATAATTTTTTTCAGAGCAGCGTACCAGACATAGCGCAGCGTGGCAGGTTCTCGCCATTTTTATTTAAGGGAACAGTTTTTAGCTCCGGCGGTTATTCGGCCCAGTATGGCCAGGCATTGTCTTCGGTGCTGCTGCTGGAAAGCATCGATCTTCCTGAAAAGACATCAGCTAACCTGGGAATCTCGACCGTTGGAGTAAGCGGCGGTTATCAAAAACTGGCGAAGGACAAACGATCCAGCTGGGGCGTGAGTTATAATTACACCAGCTTGCAGCCTTATTTCAAACTGGTCAAGCAAAAGCCCGATTATTTTCATGTTCCCGAATTCCACAATGCCGATTTTAATTACCGGGTGAAAACATCTAAAACTGGCATGCTGAAATTTTACGGTTATACGAATATCAGCAACCTGGGTCTGCGTCGCCCGGATATCGATTCAGGAAACTTAAAAGACGCTTTTGGTCTTAAAAACTTTAACGGTTATGGAAATCTATCCTGGCGCGAAAAGCTTGGCAGAAGCTGGCGGATGAACCTGGGTATGTCTTATAGCAGCAACACGGATAAGATCAATAATGAATTGCAGGATGAATTAAATAACAAACAGGGGATCAGGAATTATCCCTATTCACAGAAAAGTTTCTATAATCAGGCTACGGGTACGCTGGCCGTCATCAAGGCGGTATTTGAGCGAAGTATAAAAGGTTTGAGTATGTTCCGGGCAGGTGGAGAATATTTGTACAACAAGGACAAAAATGTCTTCTCCAGCGACTCAATCAGGGATGTACATACGACGGCCTCCGATCATTTTAAAGCGGCATTTTCTGAAGTGGATATTTATGTGACCAATGACCTGGCGGCAAAGATCGGTGCACGGGTAGAACATTCTACCTTACTGAACAAAGCCAACCTGGTGCCCCGCATTTCGCTCGCCTACAAACTGGGAAATCTGGGACAGGCATCGCTGGCATACGGAACCTTCTATCAAAAGCCGGAGAATAATTTCTTCATACGCAATTACCGGTTTGATGAATTGCAATACAGCTGGGCTACACATTATATCGCCAACTTCCAGAAAGTATCACGCGCGTATACCTTGCGGGTGGAGGCATTTTATAAAAAATACGAAAACCTGATAAAAACCGTTCCTATCGCCTATTCGGTGGACAGTTTAAACAATAAAGGCTATGGTTATGCGAAGGGCATAGAAATTTTCTGGCGTGACCGGAAGACGATCACGAATGTAGACTACTGGATCTCGTATTCGTACCTGGATACTAAACGTGACTACCTGAATTATCCTACGCAACTGCGCCCGAGTTTCGCCGCGGATCATACCGCATCGCTGGTAGTCAAAAAATTTGTGACGAAGTTAAAAACACAGTTCAACGGTTCCTATACTTTCGCTACGGGGCGGCCATATTACA
>JBBSSY010000513.1:0-3278 GCA_038241595.1 Chitinophagales bacterium
AGATGCTGACCACGGTCGGCAACAGGTCCATAGTCGTCATCAATTTATTGCACACGGTGCCCGGCTTAACCTTACCGGGCCAGCTGATGATCCCCGGCACCTTCAGCCCGCCATCCCAGGCGGTTCCCTTCCCTTCGCGCAGTCCACCGGTATTACCGGCATGGTTTCCGAATGACAACCATGGACCGTTGTCGCTCGTAAAAATCACGATGGTATTATCGAGCACTTTATTTTCCTTTAAGGCTTTTACAACCTCTCCCACCGACCAGTCTACTTCTTCCATCACGTCCCCGAATAGACCTGCCCCGCTTTTACCTTTAAATTTTGCAGAAACGCCCAGCGGAACATGCACCATCGAATGGGCGAAGTATAAAAAGAACGGGTTGCTCTTATTCTTATTGATAAAAGAAACCGCCCTGGTGGTATAATCGGTCGTCAGCTGGTCCTGGTCATCAAAGTTCCTGACGATTTTTATTGTTTTGTTTCCGTCGATCAGCGGCAGGGGCGGATGTTTTGATCTTGGCAGGGAGGTATCCGTAAAGGGTTTTCCGTCATAGTCCACCGGCCACATATCGTTGGAGTATGGCAGCCCGTAATATTCATCAAAACCCTGTTGCAACGGCAGGAATGGTTGCACATGCCCCAGGTGCCACTTTCCGACCATCCCGGTTTTGTAGCCCTTATCCCTCAGCAATTCAGCGATGGTTTCTTCTTCCGGGTTCAATGCAAATTTTGTCATCGCGTTTAAGGCGCCGTGCATACTGATGCGGGTGGGGTAACACCCGGTTAATAATGCAGACCTCGACGCTGAACACACGGCCTGCGCCGCATAGAATTGCGTAAAGCGCATACCCGAGGCCGCGAGTGCATCGATATTGGGTGTTTGGTACGGACCGCCGCCAAAACACACCGGGTCGCCATAACCCATGTCATCCATAAAGATGATGACAACATTGGGTGGTTTTACGGCCTTTACATCGGCCTGCGGGATTGGCTTGCCGGCAGCAAAAGCCATTACCAGTAAGACGGTACAAAGGGATGAAATAGGTAAGAATTTTTTCATGTGGAGACAATTATGGTATGGCAAGTGCAACCTGCACACCTGCGCGTGCAGACCTGTTTTATTTTGAGATCTGAATTTCGCACTCATGGCAAGTGAGTTC
This sequence comes from Chitinophagales bacterium, assembly GCA_038241595.1. Lineage (GTDB taxonomy): Bacteria > Bacteroidota > Bacteroidia > Chitinophagales > Chitinophagaceae > JADCRZ01. The sequence continues at coordinate 1,164 of JBBSSY010000513.1, forward strand.
CGCCCTTAAAGAAACTACATTTTTATCACCAAACCAATCCTTTGATCGTTGCACGTTAAACCATGACTATGTTCTATCACATTTGGTTTACCCATTTGTACCAGTTTTTCCCATTATTTCCAACTTTACGTTGAACGTTTTTACCGCTTGGACCGGTACGTGATGGCATAATCTTTTCAACACTTACTTAAAATTAATTTTATGGATAGTATCAATTCTCAACAAGCGGAAGAAAACCACAAAGACCTCCAGGGTGCCGAAGCCGGAGAAAAGATCAAAGAACTGGCCGGAAAAAACAATACCTGCTTTTTTTGCACCGGCATTAGTTCAGGCACGCCTTTTTCGGTCCGCCCGATGTCCGTGCAGAAAATGGACGATATGGGAAACATGTATTTCCTGAGTGCTAATGACAGTCATAAAAACGTGGACATCCAGGCAGACAGTAACGTGCAGCTTTTATTCCAGGGTTCGGCACATTCAGATTTCCTGCATATCCATGGCAAAGCAACCATCTCCACTGATAAAGAATTGATCAAGGAGCTCTGGGAGCCGATATTGAAGACATGGTTTACAGGCGGTGTTGACGATTCACGCATCACGGCGATCCAGGTGTCTACTGAAAAAGGATATTACTGGGATAATAAACACGGCGCAGCGGTTGCACTCGTGAAAATGGCTGCCGGTGCAGTGATGGGGAAAACAATGGATGATTCGATTGAAGGAGAAATTACTATTTGATCTTTTCAATATTACATGGGCATAGATAATTCGATTTAAGATATCTATGCCCTTTTTTGGCGTTTTTATTACTGGCTCGCTTTTACTGTTCCCCGACTAATCAACCTCGAAATTGCACTGCAATAACTGTTTTAATATTCTTGTTGATAAACTTTCAGCCAAGTAATTCCCGAGACCTTGTTGATACGTGTTTCCTGACAAATAAGGAATCAAAAAATTACAAATGATGTCATACCAGGTCTAATCCAACAATATGCAAATCGGCACAGTGCTACGTCACCTTTGTTCGTTGTGCCGGATACTATTTTGCTCCAAACGCCGTTAACAGGGTGCGGTACCTGAAAAGGGCTTTTTCACTATATATGATCTTAATATCAACAATTGGCGAATACTTTGGAAAAAGCAAGGTGATGTTTGCCTCCCTGGCAATGCTTATTACGTTTTCAATAACGATATACAATCAATTCAAAACTAGCAAACCGACAGAGATCTCGGGGATCGTGTCCACAACAAGCGATTCCACAATGCCCATCGATGCTATAGTCAGGATCAGCAGCCCCATCCAGGCCCAGACGGAAACAGATTCCAATGGAAGGTTCAAATTCAAAGTACAGGATCTTCAAAGCGACACTTTTTTGCTGATCGTGCAAAACAAGAGAACAAACGTTATCAGCAAGCAGACAGAATACGTAAATGCATCCAAGGGTAGGACCGATATCATTGTCATTTCAAGGCCTATCATATCAGATGTAACATCGAACATGAAAACTTCGACAATACCGACCAGGCGTTCGCATAAAAAACGGAGTGGCTTGAATAAAACGCTGCGACGGATATTTAACTGACGGATTACAACTTAAGCAGCATCAAACGTGCATTGCAGTTGTGCCGGCTACTTCCCAATACGTGATGTAACTTTCTTTATCCAGTATTGCCAACGGATTATTAGTTCAGTATGATTTCACCAATTCCGGACAAAAGAAGCGGTATGCTTTTGAGTATAAGATGGCGTTTTAACGAAAAATCTTTTGTCTCGATGCCCGAAGTGGATGACCACATTCTAACCGGATATACTAAATAATACCAGTACGGTAAACATCACCAGTTCATTGAACGACTTACAGAAACCTGTTAAAATCGTTAGTATGTTTGATTACTTCAGTGGAAAGCAATTTGATTTATATTCACCAGTTTTTTTTTATTATAATTAACTGACATTATTATGACGCGATTCCTTCAAGACTAAAAAAGAAGGTGTACTGGCGTGGCACTCTTTCAGATAACTAAACCTCCCGGAAGAGATGGTTTGAAAGCTCCATTAAGTTGCAATCCCCCCCTAAAATTGTCATTGTATCCCTCCCTGCTTTCGGCGGCTGC
>JBBSSY010000514.1:0-3274 GCA_038241595.1 Chitinophagales bacterium
AGAGCGGATCAATGAGATTCTTCGATTTAAGAGTAATATGGACAGTGGCATGTTCCTGCCTGTACAGCTCGCTGCCATCAAGGCGCTTGAACTGGGAAAAGAGTGGTATCACGACCTAAACAAGATGTACACAGAACGTCGGGTAGTGGTGTATAACATTCTTCACTCCTTAAACTGCACGTATGATCCGGCGCAATCTGGTCTTTTCGTATGGGCTAAAATCCCCGCTGGTGTTAAGGATGGTTACGAATTAAGCGACTCCGTGCTGTATGACAAAAATGTGTTTATAACGCCCGGTGGCATTTTTGGCACCAATGGTACACAATATATCCGGGTAAGCCTTTGCCAGAAGGTAGATGTACTTAAAAAAGCGTTGGAAAGGATTTCTGAGAAATAAAGGGTTCATCGAGGCGTCTGTAATCGCATGAAAGCCTGCATTGAAAACTGAAACAACATGACAGTAACAATCATAGGTGTTGGATTAATTGGCGGTTCACTGGCGATTTCACTTAGGGAGAAACGCCTGGCTACGCATATCATCGGTGTAGACAATAGCGAACAACACCTGAAAAAAGCAGTTGAGCTTGGGCTGATTGACGAATATCTTCCATTATCAGCCGCGATAAAAATTTCGAAGCTGGTGGTATTGGCCGTACCGGTAGATGTTATGATGATTATGCTGCCGGAGATTATGGAACTGGTTACCGACCAGGTTGTGATGGACATGGGTTCGACCAAGGAAAATCTCATCCACACCATTGAAGGGCACCCCCAAAAGGGGCGCTTTGTGCCGACACACCCGATGTGGGGAACCGAATACAGCGGCCCGGAGGCTGCCGTCAGCGGGGCTTTCGTTGACAAGGCGGTGGTAATATGTAATGCAGGACAGGTAGATGCAGATGCGCTGATGCTTGTGAGAACGCTGTACCAACAGATCGGCATGCACCTCGTATATATGGATGCCGATGCGCACGACCTGCATGCTGCATATGTAAGTCATATTTCACACATTACGTCGTTTGCCCTTGCCAACACCGTTTTGGAAAAAGAAAAAGAAGATGATGCAATTTTTGAAATAGCGAGCGCCGGATTTGAGAGTACGGTGAGGCTTGCCAAAAGCAACGCTGACATGTGGGTGCCGATCTTTAAGCAAAATCGCGAAAATGTGCTGGATGTGTTAAATGAGCATATTTCACAATTAAAGAAGTTCAGGAGTTGCCTGGAAAAGGAAAACTATGGCTATTTGAAGGAATTGATAGAGCAGGCCAATGGTATCCGCAGAATCATCAAATAAACATTTTGTAAGCGTACTGCCGATCGTAGTTATTCAGCGGTGCCTTGGCTCGGCTATCGGAAAATTAAACTTGCAAAGAAAGTTTACCACGTAAAGCGTTCACTGTCAAACTAGTTTTTTACTGGTAAAGCGGGATAACAGTAGTACCTTTGCCGAAATTTTTATTAATAGTAATAAGTATGATCACATTTGAAGAGTTGGGTATTGATGAGAGACTGGTACGGGCCACCGCTGACCTGGGATATGTAACTCCCACCCCCATCCAGGAACAGTCAATTCCAATTTTGTTAAGCGGCACCAAGGACTTTGTTGGATTGGCCCAAACCGGTACCGGAAAAACTGCGGCATTCGGCATCCCGTTGTTGCAATTAGTTGATATCAAGGAAAAGTATCCCCAGGCATTGGTGGTTTGCCCTACGAGGGAATTGTGTATGCAGATTGTGAAGGAAGTGGAGCTTTTCAAAAAGTATATGCCCGGCATGCAGGTGGTTGCTGTTTATGGCGGAACGTCTATCAGCCTGCAGATCCGTGATTTAAAGCGGGGCGTTCAAATCGTGGTCGCTACGCCTGGTCGGCTGATCGACCTCATTGAGCGCAAGGCCATCGACCTCGCCCGGATTAAATACATCGTCCTGGATGAAGCAGACGAAATGCTCAACATGGGCTTTCGCGACGATATCGAATTCATTCTAAAAAATACGCCTGTTAAAGAGTCTACGTGGTTGTTTAGCGCTACCATGCCTTCCGAAGTGAAACAGGTGAGCAAGAGGTATATGAACTCCCCGGTTGAAATTACCGTGGGGAAGATGAATACTGCGAACGTTAATATTGATCACCAGTATTATGTAACACAGGCACAGCACCGTTATGATACGCTGAAAAGAATCATTGATTTTAACCCTGGCATTTACGGCATCGTGTTTACGCGTACCAAACTGGATGCGCAGGATCTTGCTGAAAAGCTCACCCGCGAAGGCTACGACATCGATGCCTTACACGGCGACCTGACGCAGGGGCAACGCGACAAGGTGATGGGGCAGTTCAGGGACAAAACCCTGCAGTTGCTCATCGCTACGGATGTTGCAGCGAGGGGTATTGACGTGACCGGCATTACCCATGTAATAAATTTTGAACTTCCGGATGACATGGAAGTGTATACGCACAGGAGCGGTCGTACGGGCCGTGCCGGCCTGAGTGGTATCTCCATTTCAATCGTTCACGCGCGTGAGGTATTTAAACTGCGTTCGCTCGAAAGGCTTATCAATGCAACCATCAACCGCATGGACATACCAAGCGGAAAAGATGTTTGCCGCAAGCAGTTCTTTCATTTTATGGATAAACTGCTGCAGGCTGATATCAGTCACGGCGACTACGAAACGTATGTGCCGATGCTGGAAGAAAAATTCGCAGGCATTAGCAAAGAAGACGTTTTAAAACGGGTTGCTGCAATGGAGTTTGACCGCTTTTTAAAATATTATGAAAATGCCGAAGACCTTAATATTCGTGACGACAAGCGCCCACGGCGTGATGTGAAAGATTTCGGTGTTGACCAGGGCCGTCGCCGCGATACAAGTGGCCGTGAATTCGGTGGCAGTGGTGGTGACTACATGCGTTTGTTTGTAAATCTGGGTACCAAAGATGGCTTTTATAAAGCAAGTTTCCTCCAGTTTATCCTCGACATGAGTGAGTTGAAGAAAGAAGTACTCGGTCGCGTGGATATGAAGGATATGAATAGCTGGATAGAGGTCGACCGCTCGGTGGCATCTAAAATGATCAAGGCCATTGATGGCAAAACGTATAAAGGACGAAGGATCCGGATGAACGACGCCAATAGCCGTTAGTTCGAGTAACTCTAACGAATAATCAGCCGGGTAAAATGGTAACAACTGGCTTCATAACATTTATGAATTTAGCATTTTAGCATATGGAAGCAACACAATCAACAACAACTACCGTCAGTCAGGTGCTACAGAAACGGCC
>JBBSSY010000515.1:0-3253 GCA_038241595.1 Chitinophagales bacterium
GTGAGTACCTGTTCATTGCCAAGCGCCTGTGTCAGCGCACTGTTGAACCACGCGTAACTTTGATAGCCATACGGCGCCACGATATTTACCAGCGTGTCATCGGGGCAATAGGTAGCGCCAACGAAGCTGCCGCTGCATTCGGAGTTTACATCGATGTATGCGTAGCCGAAATGTCGGCGGAAAGTACAGTCGGCAGTTTTAAACATCAGCCTGATCGTTTTGCCTGCGTTTCCAGCGAGGTTTACCGATACGGCTGACCAGTCTTTATACCATACCGGAATACTGTCACCGGGCAGCGGCGGAGCCTTTACGAAACCCGGCAGCGTAGTGCCATAAGGAATAAAGGTAAAGGACGCGCAGCTGATCACTTTATTATCGGTCACGTTCGTTACCTCGATTTCCATACGTGGTTGCTCATAGGACTGGTGGTTGGGTTCCTGGAATACTACCGCGTAATTATAGATCAGGGTATACGCGTCCTGGTTGGCCGGTATGGTAAATTCGTAAGAAATGCCTTCCGCCTCGCCACCGCCGGAGTTATTGCCCAGGCGTATGGAATGGCCGCTGCCATTGGGGCAGGTAACCGGAAAGCCGCCATAAGGATCGTTTTGATTAAGTGCCGACGCGGCATACATGGTCTGCCGGTTAAAAACAGGTTGGGCAGAGGCGGTCAGGCTGATCACGTTTTGTCCGCCCACGGCGGCTGTATTACCGGTGTAACAGGTCCAGCCGGCAAAGGCGCCGGTTTCGAAATCAATGTTTGGGGGACACAATTGGGCTTTTGCCGGTGTTATACCAAAGCACATAAAAAATCCGCATAAGGCCAGGAGGGCTATGCGGTTGCACGAAGCGATATAATTAAGTGTTTTCAATATATTCTCAAAGCAGATTGTACAATTTAACGATTAAATTCTGCGTGGTGAAATCGGAAAATCGCGGTGAAGTGTAGTCCATACTTCCTTCTACAGCGTCATCCTGCATCGCATTTTCTGCCGGCGTATACTACTGCTATAAGATTTGTTAAACGTAAATCAGTTATGAGGGTTTAAGCGGGCCGGATTAAATCCTTTTTCAAATTCTTTTTTAATTCGGAATCCTGCTTCATACAATATCCTTTCGTTATTTGTTTAATATCCGCCTGGCTGTTTTCTGGTTCTTCCTGCATTTTCCATACTTTCATGCCGGAAACATGGATGAACCGTCTACCCCGCGCCGCGGCTACCTTGAATAACAAAATATGGTACGCTCTACGAACAACTTGCTTTGCTGTTTTTTACTCCTGTTTCTGCCAGGTACGCTGCCTGCGCAGAAAAATTGGCAGGAGGGCGTGCTACAGTATGTTCAGCACCTGGCGAAACCGGATGGGGGCTATGGCTGGACCGATCAACCCGACAGTCATCTTTCTCCAACCTTCGCAGCCATTGGCATACTCAACGATTTGAACCAGTTGCCAACCAACCGCGGGGCGCTCATCGAATTTGTGATTACCCATCATCCGCAGCGCGGAAAAAATAAAGAAACCGGCCCGAGCGGCACCGAAGAAAGGTTTCTTGTTTACCAGCAATTACAAAGCCTCGCCTGGCTGGGCGGCGATCTATCCGATTTCAGTCAGGAAGTAATGTCCTGGAAACCACAGGATCATAAAACCTCCAACTTTGAAGAACACGGTTACCCGGTTTTCATACAGGAAATGATGAGCCCGGTCTGCCGTCAACTGATAAAGCTGACCATGGACGATATCCGGGATCATTTCACCAGTTACATCGGGTCGAGGTTAAGGCCAAACGGAAGTATTAATAATACACCCGCCGCTGACGGCGGAAACGGAAATATACTTAATACATACTGGGGCGTCCGCGGCAGTAGCGCCCTCGATCTGCCTGCGGGTAAAACCGCTGATCGCATTGAGTGGGTCCGGTCGTGCCAGCAAAGCGATGGCGGTTTCACGCACCAGCCTAAACCGGCTATCGGTGCCGTGTCAGATATTGCGTATACCTGGGCGGCCGTGAACGCCCTGCAGCTGCTGGGTGCCAAACCAGCAAATCTCAAAAGTTGCGTTCGATACATTGCATCCCTGCACAATAACGACGGTGGTTTTGGCAGCAGGCCTGGCTGGCCTTCCACCCCGATGGCCACGTATTACGCCGTGAACGCGTTGGCAGCGCTCGATCAATTTGCGGCGATGGAGAAGATACCCATGCCTTCGAAACCCGTGCCCAAAGCGCCCAACCTATCCGGCCTGCAGGTATTTACGGTGCAGTTTGAAGCAGGTGGCTCAGGTAGCCCGGAAGAAGCCGTAATGCTGGCCGACAGCCTGCACATCAATTTATGGGGTTGTAAAAATTCCAACGCCGCCTGGCGGACCCGCGCACAACAAATCGCCACGGAAAAAAAAGTACCGGTGATTTTTTTCCAGTCTGATGAAGCCTATGGTAAATCAGTGACCGTAGCCGGCCTGGGTACTTTTAGTCACATCATGGATTACATCGCACCTCCATCTGCCAATAAAACCCTGGATCTGGATGGCTCTTCCTGGTTACGATATGATCAAACTTTTATAAAACCCCTGCAAAAAGACAGTGGCACCCTTCTTTTACAGGTAACAAACAACGAACCGCTCGGCCGCATCATCCTCGATGAATCGCTGCTTCATGGCGGTTTCTCAGGCATCAGCACCATCCACTTCGGGCAGAACTTCGCTTTTCGGCTGCCCTGGCTGTATGAATACCGTTACCACATCCCATTCGTTACATTGCAGGATGCACATGGCACCGAGTCCTGGTGGTGGACGGATGAACTGGTTAATCATCGTACCTTATTCCTGGCAAAAGAACCGACCTACGCCGCCATGTTACACGCGCTGAAAAATAACTTCGTGGTGTCGGTGCGGCACGACAGCCTCACCAGTTTTAAAACGAGGATGATGGGCGGAGCAGCAGGTGTACCCGAATATATAAAGGCCAGGGAATCGGAATGGGCCTGGTGGACAAACGACTCTGTGGTGTCTTCCCGTCCCTGGGCAGCCATAACGGTTATTAATAACCGCGATACGTTTGAAGTGGCCCGGCCCGAAACAGGTGTCCAGGTGCGGGTAAGGGGTCAGCGGTCCGGCGTCCGGCAGTTACTCGGTCTGCCGATCGTTGTGTTGGAGCAGATGAGTATTGACGGCAAACGGGTAAAGACGCAGTATATTGAAGAGACAAGTGCGCAGGGGCTGGTAACAGATGCCTACTACCTTTTCGGGGATGAAAAC
>JBBSSY010000516.1:0-3234 GCA_038241595.1 Chitinophagales bacterium
AACAGGGCCGTCGAGTGAATTATTTAACGGTGTACGTTTTCTCCGTGTGTATAAATAATTTCCGGTTCTTCTTAATTTGCAAAACTGCCCTGATCATGGAAACTGCTAAAATAGGCACCTGGACTATAGCTTTTAAGGTACGGATCGTAAAATATTTGGGGGGGACTGAAATAACCAACACCAGGCCATACAGCAATATACAGGTTAACCACCACCATGGATTGAAAGGAATGATTACCACCGATGCCGTCCATTGAATAACAAGTAACAGCGCCAACAGGAAAAACACCACAAGAAACAAGAGACGAGGCAATAACATCGTCTGGTAAAGCTTAGAATAATAAACAACCGTTTTTTGCACGTTTTTCATATCTGGTCGAAAAAATCGCTGAAAATGACCGATCTGGGCTTCAATCCATCGAATGCGTTGTTTCTCAAAGGAAGCGGTATTGTCTACCTTTTCATCAAATACCAGCGCATCGTCCATAAACTGCATGGGGATATTCATTTTCATCAACTGGAAATCGATTTCGCGATCTTCCGCCGGGTCCGACAGGATTCTTTCTTCATTAAAGATGTGCTGCAGGAGGGCCATGTCGAAGGCCATACCGGACCCCATCGGCGATGCGGAAAGTCCGAGGTTGGCAGCCCCTCTGCGAAATATGTTTATGTTAATTTCTTCGCTGACCGCATCAAGGAGCGAAACCGATGTTCCCTTGTTTTTAGCGACCCGGTGACACTGTATGGCACGGTGCCCGGCATGATGGGTCGCATTGATTTTTTCCAGGAAATCAGGCTCCATGACATTGTCGGCATCTAAAATAACGGCAATATCAAATGCTTTGTCCTGCCCCCACATCAGCCCGGCATGTAACGAACGGGATTTCATACTAATTTCGAAATGCACATTGATAACGGTGACGGGCAACTGCTGCAATTTCAGCAGGGTGGTTTCCTGCAGCTGATCTGCAATGACGACTACCTGGAAATGCCCCAGGGGATAATTATGCAAGCATGCCTGTTCGGCGGTGTCGACTATGATCCGGTCTTCCCGGTATGCCGGAATAAGAACTAAAATGTTTTTTTTGACAACCGGGAAATTTACCAGTTGCTTCGCCCGATTCATACACCTGCCCGCGACTGCAAGCAGCAACAGGTAGAGCGTGCTGACAGCCAGGTAAATATATGTGATACAAGCAACCGCCTTAAGTAAAATATCGATCATTTGTTGAAACGTAAAACATGCTGACAAAGTATTTAACTGGTCCCGGGCCTGTGATTTTTCTAAACCGTGAGGGGACGATCTCGACGATTTAATAACCCGTTGTTCACAGGCTGTCCTAATAGTTATAAAGATACGGACAGACCTGCCAAAACGAAAACCAAATACCAGTGTCATCGACTGTTGTCGGGATCCGCCCCTAAGTGTCTATACTTACCAGCTCAGGCGTTGGAGCGCTGAATAAGCGCAGAAGGCGTATGAGCGATGATCCACAGATCATATAAGAAATTATATCGCCTGGAATACGTAATGTCCATGTTGATGCGATCTTCAATGGAAATGCTGGCCAGCTTTCGTTTTTTAATTTGCCAGAGACCGGTAATGCCTGCCGGCGCGAGGAAACGTTCTGCCCACTGGTCGGTGGTGAGTTTCGCTGCCTCATAAAGCGGGAGCGGGCGGTTGCCTACCAGCGACATGTCTCCCAAAAGAACATTTACCAGCTGTGGCAATTCATCCATACTGACGCTTCTGAGGAAGGTACCTACGCGAGTAATTCTTTTGTCATCGTGCATTTTAAAAAATACTGCGCCAGTTCCGCCATTTGCACCCTTGTAATGATTGAGGTGCGACAGCTGGTCAATTTCTTTGTCAGCATCCTGTACCATGGTGCGGAACTTGAAAAAGCTAAACATGCGGTAACCTCGGCCTGCTCTTTTGGCCACGTAAAAGACTGGCCCTGCAGATTCAACTTTTATCGCCGCAGCTACCAGCAAAAATAACGGGGTCAGGACCAGTAATGCCGTTGATGCGGTAACAATGTCGAATAACCGCTTGAAAAAATTCCGGTACTTTCTACCGGCGATGAACCACATACGGTGTTGTTTCTCCTGCCTGGCCTGCACGGTTAATTTTTTCATTTTTCCGAGCAGCCCCGTCATTGCATAGAATCGGTCAATTGTGCTGTTATCCAGAAATACGAGGTCGTCCACAAAACGGTTCTTCCTGTAACGAGAGATCGCTGCTGGCGAAAAGTTTTCTGCATTCACAACAACAGGCATCAGCAAAAATTCCTGAGAAGCCGAAAGATATGTATGCAGATCTTTTAAAGCAGCTTCACCAATGGGACCATCGACGATCATAATGTCCGGAATCCTGTTTTTTTCTGCGATACGGCTTAATACTGACCTGGCGCTATCGATGGAGTCTGCGGCGTAACCAGACGCGAAAGCGCTGACGAGGAGACCAATTTTTGATGATTGTTTGCCAATATAAAAAAACTCGAAGTCGTGATCGGTTTCCCCGCTCTTACCCGTGTGCAAATCGGAGCGGAAATGCTTATAGGTTCTTTCGTTTCTTGGTTGTGAACGAAGTTGGTGTGAAGATAAAGGTGTCAGGTCCATTCTGGGAATCACTTTAAATTGTATTGATCAAGTGGTTTTCATAATGCCAGTCATCCGCCCGGTTTGCAATTACATACGAGGGCGGCAATCCCAGGGATTGGATTTACATGCCATTAATCAGTCAATATCGCCAGGTAAGTGCAACGATTTAAAGCGATTAAAGAGAAGCTCCGAAGTTTTAAATTAATCAGTTGTACTGGTGCGCGTTCGACAGGCGACCGGAGGAAGTAAATTTCTCAACACTTTTAATGAGCTCGACTGGATTAAAAGGCTTCAAAAAATATTGTTCAACACCCAGCTCTTTGCATTTTTGCTGTGTTTCTGATTTATCGAAAGCAGATAATACCATCAAGGGGATATTGCCATACATCCCGCTGGCAGCAAGATATTCGATTAGCTCCCAATCATTTATATCTGGTAGCTGCGGATCAGCAATAATCAGGTCGGGCAAATTCTTTTTTGTAAGCCAGAACATGGCAGAGCCTGCATCAGCCGCCGTGACAATCTGGTAGTTCTTCCCAAATACCGTTCTTAACAAGAAACGTATCGCTTTGCTATCATCAACGGCCAAAATTTTCTTTTTCATGTCTAAAATAAAGTTGTTAAAAACTC
>JBBSSY010000517.1:0-3229 GCA_038241595.1 Chitinophagales bacterium
AGAGGAAGTGGTGTCGCCACCGACCAGGTCTACCTTGTATCTTTCGCAGGCGGCATAAACGCCTTCGTAAAACTCTTCGAGTGCTTCCACGCTGAAGCGATTGCTGAAAGCAATGCTCATGGTAATCTGCGTAGGCGTTGCATTCATCGCATAAAGGTCGCTCACATTCACCGCCACACTTTTAAAGCCCAGGTGTTTCAGTGGGGTGTACATCAGGTCAAAATGCACGCCTTCTACGAGCATATCGGTAGTGATGACTGTTTGTTTTCCGAACTGGTCGATAACGGCTGCATCGTCTCCTACCCCCAAAATTGTAGAAGCATTGTATATTTCGATGTTCCGGGTAAGGTGATCGATGAGACCAAACTCACCAAGGGACGCTATCTCTGTTCTTTCCTCGCTCATGGTATATTATTTTTCAGATGCTGTTTTTGCAGCGGTCGTATGTAACGGTGATGTGTAAGTGAATCATTTAGGCTCCCTGGTGTCGTTGATCCAGGTAGCCAGTTCGTCGTGGATGAAACCGTTGGTGGCCAACACCTGGTGTTTATAGGGCGAATAGGCATTGCCGTCAAAGTCGCTTATTCTACCGCCGGCTTCTGTAAGTATCAGGCTGCCTGCAGCGCTGTCCCAGGGTTGTAATTTGTGTTCATAAAACCCATCGAATCGCCCGGCAGCTACCCAGCAGAGATCGATTGCCGCAGAGCCCAGGCGGCGTACGGGTATCGCCTGCCTGATCAGTCTTTCGAAGACCTGTATCGGGCCGTTGGCAATATCGAGGTAACTGTACGGGAAGCCGGTTACGAGGCAGGCGGTTGCTACCTGGGCCTTGTCGCTCACGCCGATCTTTTCCTGGTTGAGCGTGGCACCCTGCCCATTTTCGGCAAAGAAAAATTCATTCATAATCGGGTTGTACACGGCGCCAAGGATCATTTCCCCATTTTTTTCAAGCCCGATGCTGACGCAACAAAGCGGGATACCGTTTGCAAAATTCACCGTGCCGTCGATGGGGTCGATGAACCATTTGTATTCGCTGTCCATTTTAATCTCACCCGCTTCTTCGCTTAAAATAAAGTGATCGGGATATTGGTCTTTGATGATCTCGAGAATGGCTTTTTCCGAGGCAATATCGGCTTCGGTGACCAGGTCGTTGATGTTAGATTTGCTGGAAATAGAAAACTTTCCGTTAAAAAATGTTTTCAAAACCTGTGCACCGGCTTCAGTGGCTTTTATAAGCGTTGATTTTAACATGGCGCAAAAGTAGGCATTTCGGCGTTGCCGGTAAAGCATGGGTGCAGCAACGCCGTTGCCAGGATCACATTGACCTCATTAGCCGTTGATACTTTTCATCATGGCCTCGTTGTAACGAAGTCCGGCGGCCGCATTTTTTGGAAAGATGTCGTTAATTTCTTCTATTTCAGCCGCAGAGAGGTGCACATCGAGGGCGGCAGCATTTTCTTCCAGGTATTTAATGTGTTTGGTTCCCGGGATGGGGAAGATATGATCGCCCTGTGCCATCACCCAGGCCAGCGCAAGCTGCGAGGGCGTACAGTTTTTCCGCACGGCGATTTGTCCCACCCGCTCTACCAGTTCCAGGTTTTTCTGAAAATTCTCACCCTGGAAACGCGGAGAAAATCGACGGTAGTCATTTTCGGGGAAGTCTTCAAACTTGGTAAATTCACCGGAGAGGAAGCCGCGGCCCAGGGGACTGTATGCGACGAACGCAACGCCGTTTTGTTTACACCAGTCTAACACGCCTTCTTCGGGATCGCGTGTCCAGAGCGAATATTCACTTTGAAGGGCCGTCACCGGGTGTGCCTGGTGGGCTTTCTGAAGGGTAGGTAAGGATGCTTCCGACAGACCGATTGCCCGGATTTTGCCGGCGGTGATCAGGTCACCCATCGCCCCAACGGTTTCTTCTATCGGCGTGTCAGGGTCTACCCGGTGGAGGTAATATAGATCGATGACATCGATCCCCAATCGCTTCAGGCTTCCCTCACACGACGATTTTACATAATCGGGTCGCCCGTTCACGCCGCGTTTGGATGGGTCATTGGTATCGCGGACAATGCCAAACTTGGTAGCGAGCGTCACCTGTTCTCTTTTGCCCTTGAGGGCCTTGGACAGCAATTCTTCGTTCAGGTAAGGTCCGTACATGTCGGCAGTATCCCAGAAGGTAATCCCCAGTTCAAGCGCGCGGTGCAGCGTCTGGATAGATTCGTCATCATTCCTGGTTCCGTAAAATTCGCTCATGCCCATGCAACCGAGGCCGAGTTCCGAAGCCGTGAGCCCTTGCGAGCCGAGTTTTTTTGTTTCCATATTGATAAATTGACGTGTTATAATTGTCTTCCGGTAATCATTGGAAGACTTTCAGAGAGATAATTCTTATTGTCGACCTAAAGGCTTTAATTCGCCGCATAAAGACAAATCTTGCAATTATCCATCATCATTGTCAATTACAACGTTAAGTATTTTTTAGAACAATGCCTGTTCTCGGTACGAAAGGCGTGCAGCACAGTGGAAGCCGAGGTGATCGTTGTGGATAACGCATCTGTTGATGGAAGCCTGGAATACCTGCTCGATACATTTCCCGAAGTTGTTTTCCTCGATAACCCCAAAAATACCGGTTTCTCAAAGGCCAATAACCAGGGGCTCGCGCGAGCCAGGGGCAAATACATTCTTTTTCTTAACCCGGATACCATCATTGCAGACGACAGCCTGGTAAATTGTATGCATTTCCTGGACGCGAATCCGCAAGCAGGTGCCTGTGGCGTGCGTATGCTGGATGGCAGCGGGCGGTTCCTGCCGGAATCAAAACGGTCGTTCCCCGGCCTGTCAACCTCCTTTTACAAATTGTCCGGGCTTACCAGTCTTTTCCCGGGATCGGCCCGTTTTGGAAAATATCATTTGTCAAACCTGAGCGAATTCAAAAATGCAGCCATCGATATCCTCTCCGGCGCCTTCTTCCTGGCCAGGAGAAAGGTTCTCGATGAAACCGGTGGATTTGACGAAGATTTTTTTATGTATGGCGAAGACATTGACCTCAGTTACCGGATTCGCAAAAAAGGCTATCAAAACTATTATTTCGCCGGCACCACCATTCTTCATTACAAGGGAGAGAGCACCAGGAAAGGTTCGCTTGATCATGTGAAGATGTTTTACTCGGCGATGACAATTTTCGTACGTAAGCACTACCGCAAAAAAGGTGCTGCACCGTTGCAGGCGATGA
>JBBSSY010000518.1:0-3221 GCA_038241595.1 Chitinophagales bacterium
CGACTGCCATTGACAATGGCAGGAACATCGCGCGGGTGATGCCTTTCATAAACAAAGACGGAACAAATACTGCGAGAACGCTTAGCAATATGAGCAATTTTGGAAATGCAATTTCCATGCTTGCGTCCGCGATAGCCCGGGCTTTGCTTTTCCCCATCTCCAGGTGGCGATGAATATTCTCCAGCGTCACTGTCGCCTCGTCTACCAAAATTCCGACGGCCAGCGCGAGCCCTCCCAGCGTCATGATGTTGATCGTTTGCCCCATCAGGTACAAACAGGTTACAGAAGCCAGCAATGCGAGCGGGATCGTCATCACCACAACCAGCGCACCCCTCCTATCCCCTAAAAATAATAATACCATTAGCCCGGTAAGAATGGCGCCCAGCCCACCCTCAAATAATAAACTCCGCAGTGAATTGAGTACATAGCCGGACTGGTCAAATTCATACGATACTTTAATATCCTCCGGTATAGCAGCCTGCATATCCGGCAAAGCGGCCTTCACCCGTTGAACCACGTCCCAAGTAGATGCATCTGCCCTTTTTGTCACGGGTATATAAACTGATCGTTTTCCATTAATCAGTGCATAACTGGTGGTAACATCCGAACCCAGGCTGACGGTTGCAATGTCTTTTATAAATACCGATGTGCCGCTACCTGTTATCATCGGGGTGTTTTGTAAATCCTGCAGCGATTCAATTACGCTGTTCAGCGGAGTGATGTAGGTGCTGTCCCCGATTCTTACATTACCGGCGGGGCTGATCGTATTTGTTTTCGCCAGCGCCTGTACCACCTGCTCAGGAGTAAGGTGGTAATTGCGGATTTTGTCCGGGTCAACCGTGACCAGTACCGTCTTCTGGTTGCCACCAAACGGAGGAGGCGCCGAAACGCCTGGCAGCGTTGAGAACATGGGCCTTACTCTAAATAGTGCCAGGTCGGATATTTCCCCGAGAGAACGGGTTTCTGAACTGAAGACCAACTGACCGACCGGAACGCTCCCAGCATCAAACCTCGTGATGAATGGTGGAACCGTTCCAGGGGGCATGAATGCCCGCGAGCGGTTGACATAACCAACCACTTCCGCCATCGCCTGCGCCATGTCCGTTCCCTCGTTAAATTCTATCTTGATCAGCGCGGCACCCTGGATAGATTTGGAGTCGACATACTTTACACCGGTTATGTATAAGAAATGATATTCATAATAAGATGTTACAAACCCCTCCATCTGCTCGGGCGAAAGGCCACCGTAGGGCTGGGCAACATAAACGGTCGGTAATCCGAGGGTAGGGAAAATATCGATTTTGGAATTCCGGACAGCGAGGAATGAAAACAAAGCGATCGCGATAACAGACACGAGGATCGTTACGGGATGTCTTAAGGCGGCAGTGATTAATTTCATGTTACTTGAATTGTGCCATAAACAGGTCCAGGTTCCCCTTCGCAACGGCCAGTGCCAGGTACGAGCGATACACTTGTAAAATTGATGTCGTATTATTCACTTCGGCCTTCAATAAATTGTACTGCGCCTCCGACACGCGGGTCACGTCGACCAGCCCGGTCTTGTAACTTAGTGTTAAACCTTCATATACATCTGTTGCTGATTTTAGTAACATCGGCGATTTTCGCGCAATCAATATGTCCTGCCTCACTTGCCGTAAAGCGGTTTCTATCTCGTTGCTGATGTTCATTTGGGCCTGTTCCAGCTTTGCCTTTTCGGCCTTTAATAAATAATGATACTGTTTTTTCCGGATGTTCACGGCACTGAATTGCAACACCGGGAAGCTGAGTTGTACACCGAGGCCCAAATTTGTACGGCTCAGATGAAAGCCGTCTATTTTATTGATGACGCCGCTGGCATCAATGCCGGAACCACGAGCATACGCATTGCCCCAAATATCTAACTGTGGCACCCATGACGTCCGAACCTGTTCTAAATCAGCCGCAATAATCTGCTCACCGGCGGCAAGCGTTTGATACACTGGGTGGCTCGAGACGGAAGACACGGAATCAAGCTCCATATCCATCCTTGGGAGTAAAACAGTATCGGTTAAAATGATATCCCCCGACGAGATGCGGAGACCGGTCAGCCGTGCCAATTCGCCCAACTGTAAATTATAAGTACGCTCGGTAACCAACAGGTCTATTTCAGACTGGTTAAGCGCAGTTTGAAACTGTGCCGTATCGATGCCTGGACGAAGACCAGCTTTGGTTAAAACCAATGATTGGTCCAGGTTGGCATGATGGCGGCTTATGGCAGCCTGGAGGCTTTTAAACAGTAACTTGTGATAAACGGTCTCCAGGTAGGTATTCAGTGCGGTGTACTGAAATCTAAACAGTTGCTCGTTATAGATCGCGTTGGCCTGGTGAAATTGAGCGGTTGCTTTCTCAATGGCAGCCTGCCGATTCCCGAACGTAAATGGATTCCATGTGAGCAGGCCACCGAGGCCCGAACCTGGGACGAGGTTCACCTTGTTATTCTGGGAAGGCGGTCCACTGATCGGTAATAATATCCCCGGATAAGTCATCCCGGTGATGTTATTGAACGTCGCCACGTTTGCCTGATACCCAATCTCCAGGTCTGGAACGAACGTATTCCTGGCCAGTTGAATGGCTTGCCTGGCAGCAGCAGATTGCTGCCGGTATGCTTCCAGCTGAGGAAGGTTGGAAGCAATACGGTTATACACCTCGCGCAAAGACAGCGGTACCGGTTGTGCAAAACTTGTCTGAAAAGTCAGCATACCGGCAATGGCGACGGCGTAATAACAAAACCGGGTCAAGATACAGGCCAAAATATTTTGTAGCATCAATAAGAATATTAGCACAAGTCCAAATACATCCGCAAAGCACAAAACGTATCAGTCGCTGGCAGGATGAATAACCAGGGCATCTCCTGCAAACCCTGCGTCCAGTTACATTAATTTATTCGCCGTGCATTCGATAGACAAGATCGGCGCACGCTGTTATGATTGCATGAATCGATTCATTGGCACCCTTTTAGGCCGGGCAAATCTATGCCTAAGTGGATCATGAACATGGTCTATTTGAAAATGGTGTGGTATAATCTAGGATGCCGATCTAAATGCATTGGGTGTCTGGCCCGTATGTCGTTTGAAGTATTTCACAAAATGCGACGAATCGCTGAATGCCAGTAAATAGGCAATCGAGAGTACAGAACTGTCCGTATACAAAAGCAGTCTTTTGGCTTCGCTAATGATAAAATC
>JBBSSY010000519.1:0-3213 GCA_038241595.1 Chitinophagales bacterium
CAAAAATGTTATTTAGACATTGATGTAGGCGCCGCTGATTTTGTAACATAAATTAAAAAAAAATGTGTCCTAACGCCAGCCTTAAGAAGGAGGGGAACCAATTACAGTCACCCTTGAATAGGCCAGTGTTAGGATACCGTCCTGGATGTAGGATCTTGCATGGTTTTTAATTTGAGCAGTACAATCACACTAATGATCGACAAAGACAAAAACAACAGGTCAATAAAAAGAATGTCATAGGCGCGGCGGGTGTAAGTGTTCCAGAACCAGTTGTTGCGAACGATCCCGTCTAATAGTGGCAACAGCAAACATGTTACAGCAGACAGGATAGTACTTTGACGCATGGTCAGCGCAATGTCTTTTCTCGCTATAAAATAAATTCCCAGGACTAACCAGGAGTAAAAATACCAGTGATAGATATCTTCTTGACCGGGGCTCTTTAAAAATAGAAGTGCCATCATTGTAAAAGCCGTTACAGGCAGCAGCGGCATACAGGCGCCCAGGAAAATATTGGCGGTCCAGCAATTAAATACCCGTTTGTATTTGGGCACATTTGTTTTGTCTCGCGCCACGAGCCAGATCATAATACCAGAGATAATAACTATACATCCCATCACTCCCAGAACGAAGTATATCACCTTTAAAGGCCGACCACCGAAGTCGCCAAAATGAAGATGGTAAACCGTGGCCTTCACTTTATCGATATAACTGGAATGGACAGTCGGTGCCGCTTCGTACAGTATTTTCTCATCTCTGACACGATAAATGATCTTGCCGGAACCTGCAAAGCTCTTGTCTGCATGCGGTCTTAAGGTAACGATCACGTGCATGTTTTCATCACCGTAATTTCTCATTGAAATCATACCTATCTCATCTCCATCCCATTTCTTTTCAACTTTATCTACATATTCATTGAGGTTGAATGTTTTGTTAAGGGGCTTGTACGTGTATTCAAATTTTGAGGAATCCGAATACTCCATGGCGGTATACAGCTTTTCAGTGTCGCCTTTGTAAAGGAATTTTGCAAAGGGTATTGTCAGTACCGAGTTCGTGATCAACACGATTCCGGTTACTGCAAAAATAAACTGGAAGGGAAACTGTATCACACCGAGGGCAGTGTGCAGGTCGGTAAAAACGGTCTTCCATTTACTCCATGGTCGGAAGGTGAAAAAGTTTGATACGATCTTATCCCAGTGGAGCATGAGCCCGGTGATCAGGGCAAAAAGAGAAAGAAACGATACAAGACCTGCCAGCAGGTAACCGAATGGGGCACCCAAACGGATCGGGATAACATTTAGCTGCGCCAGGAAATGAAGGAGATACAGGAATTCTCCCATATCATAACCGGTGCGGTAATCAATTTCTTTCTTTTTTGCAAAATCATAACTAAAGGAAGCAGCATCCTGGTTACCTCTGCTCCTTAGGCCGCCCCGGCTAAGTTCAGGCATTTTCGCTTTGTCTTTTGGTTTGACCGTGGAGTCCTGCGATGCCGCCATGGTAATATATGAACCAATACCATTTCGCTGCATCGAAACATTAATGTCACGGCCTTTAAGGTAGTGGTGCACCGAGAGTGAATCAAGCACACCATTAAAATCTCTGCTGAGATCCTGTTGTGCTACGAAAGAACTATTTCTTTGCCAGGCGGCGATATCATCCTTGAAAAATGAAAATGATCCTGCAAAGAATATAACATATAATGACGCGCAGATAAACATGCCGCTGATTGTATGCGTATGAAAGAAAATATTGTATTTCCTGTTATCCATTTTTTAATTTAGCAGAGTAGGAAAGGGATTGAAAATAATAAGGTCAGTATCGCGTAGGCCGCCAACACCTTCCACACATTCTTTACAAGAAATGCCACAAGGAGAAGGATCGCCCACAGTATATATCCTGTAAAGAATGATGTGGCAATTACATTTTCTTGCGGAAATATTTTAGTTAGCATCAGGTGGAAACTGAACATGACGATGTATCCGCCAACGAAGCCGACAAGTATTTTTATTGATCTTAGCCAGGGCGATTTGGTGAGGTACTTTTTATTTGCAGGCATAGTGGTTAAATAACAATTTCAAGCGTAAGGAACAGGACATATAATACAACGACCGCTTTTTCACTGATCACCCGAAACGGACGCAGCAACACTACCAGTGATCCGGCGCACATTAAACCGACAATCGCGGCAGACAATCCGCTCATGATTCCTAGACGCACAATAAATATTATGGTAGCGAGAAGGATCAGTACGGCTCCAATGATGCGGCCAAGCCTTCTGTCGCGCAGGATGGTTTGCAGGTACGAGGGTTGAACAGTGCTGCCGGCCTTTTTGGAAGTCAGGTACCAAAGCTGGAAGCCCAGTAACAACAGCAAAAACAGGGTGGTGATCATGATGTGAGTTATATAAAACTATTGATTGGTTGATGTGCTATTTTTGTTCGTATTCGTTTGATAGGTATTGTCATGCATACTATTTTCCGATTACGGCGCGAAAATAGCTGAATCTGTTTTCGTGCGTTTACGAATACGGGAACTAGATTTACCAATAAGTAACTTTAGGAGCGAGAACATAACTATTGCTTGGAACTTAAAACCTTTGGGGGAGTAATTTAATAGGCATTTGTAGAGGCGAATGGGTGCTTGAGGTTGGGGACTCAGAGAAAATCTAACCGCAAAGAAACACAAAGAGGAAGCGCAAAGGAACACAAAGCATATAACTCCAGGTCATCATAAAGAAAGTAATAGATGTCATCAAGTTCTGCGGTCTTGCCCTGGTTGAAATAGCGCTTGCAATAATGGAAGTCCTTAATTTCAGACGAGTATTGTTCTACAAACCAGTGATTGGCTTTCCGACAGTTAATATTTACTTCGTGAACCAAATTACCCAAATTTAGCATAGCTTTTATAAACTACACAATTATTGTCTGTAAACTCCTGTAAAATCAACCATTTTTTGGTTGTATGAGAATTTTCGATTTATTTCGTAGTGTATAAACTATACAGTACATGGCTTTCATTAGAAGAATAAAAAAAGGTGATTCTATTTACCTCGCAAAAGTTGAATCGTATCGGCAAGATGTGAAAGTAAAACAGCGTGTATTAGAATATGTCGGGAAAGAGGAAAATGGTATCGCAGTTCAAAAAGTTGACATTAATAAAATTGACATAACAAATGTGCAGCATTATGCTGACGTTAGTGTTCTGCATCAACTA
>JBBSSY010000520.1:0-3181 GCA_038241595.1 Chitinophagales bacterium
CTGTAATGGTGAAAGTATCCTCATCGTGCGCTTTCGCGTAGACGGTTTCTCCGAGTGGGTCGATGATCATGGAGTCTCCGCTGTAATAAATATTGTTTCCATCGGTGCCGACGCGGTTAACACCGACCACGTAACACTGGTTTTCAATGGCCCGCGCCTGGAGAAGCGTCTTCCAGGCATGGTTGCGTTTTTCGGGCCAATTGGCTACATACACCAGCAGGTCATACTCGGGATGTTCGGGCTCGGTGAAGGCGTCGAAGTTCGAGACCCTTTTTTTTCGCAATAATGGTGGGACAAAGGACTGCTGACTAGCCCAAACGGGGAAGCGCAAATCGTAACAGACCTGCAGGTTGATTTTTATGCCTTTCACCGATGCAATCAGCCGTTTGTTACCGCTTGAAAAATGCTCATTTTCGCCCGCGTAGGTAAACAGGTGGCGTTTATCATAATGGCCATATTGGCCAACCGGTAACATCCAGATCAGGCGGTTGTAATAGTGCCCGTCTTCTTCAATAATAACGCTGCCAGTGAGGATGACCCGGTATTTGGCGGCGATTTTTTGCATCCATCCGATGGTCTTTCCATCCATTTTTTCTGCGAGCAAATGCGCGTTCATGCTGAAACCGGTACTAAACATTTCAGGCAGGATGATCATCTCCGTATGCTGCCCGATGGCTTCGATTTTGTCTTCGAACATACGCAGGTTGGCATCTTTATCCTCCCAAAACAGCTGGGACTGAATAATGGTTATCGTGAGTGCAGGCATTCTTTCTGGTGTAAGCGGTAAAGTTAGGCGATTGCAGGCATGTTCTAATCACCCGGTTCCTTGTCAATCGCTTCAATCGCCTCCCGGATTAAATCAGACTCGTACCCCTTCTGCAAGAGGTAGTTATACAACTTGTGCTTTTTGACAAATGGCAACTCTTTTTTCAACAATAACGCTTTCCGCCCAGTTAATTTCAGCAATGTGTTCCAATACGCTTCCTGGGCTATCGCCAACAGTGCTTTCCGGATGCAGTAATCACCCACAGATTTTTGTTTCAATGCCTGTTTGATCTTCACCTTGCCCCATTGTTTCATCCGGAAATGCCCCCCGGCAAACTGTACCGCAAACCGTTCTTCGTTGAGGTAGTTCTCTTCAATCAGCTGCGACAACAATTCATCCACGTCTTTACGGTGCAGACCGAAGCCGTACAGTTTATCCTTTACCTCCTGGTGGCACCTTTCCTGGTAGGCACAAAAATGTTTCGCCTTCTGCAGCGACTGCTCCTTACTATATATTTGCTCTTTCTGTATTGCCACCCCGCAAATTTCCGTTAAAAAAGTGAATTCTGCCTTGACAGATCTCAAACAAACCGTCAAAAAACGCGTTTCAATTAGCTAAAAATCCGGTAGTTTCGCCCATACAATTAATCCCGCTAATAATGAAGTTTATTGTCTCTTCTTCTGCTCTACTAAAACGACTGCAACATATAAACGGCGTAATCGGCGCCAATACCGTACTACCGATCCTGGAAGACTTCCTGTTTGAGGTGGAACAAAATAAGCTAACCGTTATCGCTACCGACCTGGAAACCGTCATGCGGATCCAGCTAGACATTGAAGCAAAAGAAGTAGGGAAGATCTGTATCCCGGCGAAGATCCTGATGGACTCCCTGAAAAATATTCCGGATCAGCCGCTTACTTTTAACATCGATAAAAATTTCGGCATAGAGATTACCACCGATAACGGCAAGTATAAGGTTATGGGCGAAAACCCGGATAACTTCCCAAAAGAACCCGTCGCCGATGACACCACGTCATTTACCATGACCGCTTCCGCGATGGTGACCGCCATCAGCAAAACGCTCTTTGCGGTCAGCAATGACGACCTGCGGCCGGCTATGACGGGCGTTTTCTTCGACCTTAACCCGGCCTATATCCAATTTGTTGCCACCGATGCCCACCGCCTTGTACTGTATAAAAGAACCGATGTCTCCTGCCCCCAGAGTGATTCGTTCATCGTTCCGAAAAAACCGCTGAACCTGCTAAAATCTGCCATTCCTTCGAATGAAGATGAGATTACACTCAACTATAACAGCAACCACCTTTTTGTTAAACACGGCACCACGCAGATGAGCTGTCGCCTGATCGATGCGCGCTTCCCGGATTATAAGGTAGTTATCCCGGTAGACAATCCCTATAAACTGACGGTTAACAAAACGGATTTTCAAAATGCGCTCCGGCGAGTAAGCGTATTTAGTAATAAAAGTACCAACCAGGTGGTTTTAACGATGCATGGAACCGAACTTCAACTGGCTGCACAGGATGTTGACTTTTCGTTTGAAGGCAACGAACGCATGTTGTGCCAGTACAATGGCGAAGACCTGTCCATCGCCTTTAATGCCCGCTTCCTGGTTGAAATGCTGAACGCCGCAGAAACCAGCGAAGTGAATGTAGAGTTGTCAACGCCTACTAAAGCAGGTATCATTAAACCCACCGAGAATGAAGCAAACGAAGAATTGCTGATCCTGGTAATGCCGTTGATGCTTAACAATTAAACCAGCAACAGGAGGATGTTCGTGCATGAGTTATACCGCTATCCAGTCATACGATAATTATATTTCCGCAAACCT
The DNA here is from genome assembly GCA_038241595.1 of Chitinophagales bacterium. GTDB lineage: Bacteria > Bacteroidota > Bacteroidia > Chitinophagales > Chitinophagaceae > JADCRZ01. The sequence goes on from JBBSSY010000520.1 coordinate 2,616, forward strand.
GGCACTGTCGCTGCTGAAAGAAAGCGGCGTGGATTGCTATATCAAAGACGAATACATCATTACCATCGATCCTTTGTTGAGCCCGGCATTGGGCGGCATGAAATTAATGGTAGACACCAACGACGAAGCAAGGGCACAAGACATCCTGCAACAGTCCCTCGAATTGTATCTCGAAACAATTGACTGCCCTGTCTGTCACCACAATACCTTGCGATACGTTACCCGGGTAACCGAATTTGATACCTGGGGTGGAAGACTCAAATCCATGCTGCTGAATGGCCAGGAACAGGAGGTGAAAAAATTCTACCACTGTGATACCTGCAAACACGAATTTACAGAACTGCCTCTTGCGCTTTAGATAGTTTATAGTTTGTAGTTTATGGTTTATAGTTCCTTGTTCTTAAAAACAGCCATAAACTTTAAACCTTAAACTTGGTAAATGGAACGGAATGGGAGGTAAAGAAGTTATACCACTGCATAATCCGCAACCAGGAATTTACGGTGTTGCCCCAGTACTTAAAATAATTTACGGTGTATTGTGTACGTTTTTCTGATCTCTGAACAAC
>JBBSSY010000521.1:0-3179 GCA_038241595.1 Chitinophagales bacterium
AATAAAAAATTACCGCCGCCAGTATAATAAGCGTTGTCATAATTAGTGGGATTGTTATCGGAATAAAATACATAATCCAGGTCGGCGGTGATCTTCGCATTGGCGGTAAGGGTCTGTTGAAGATTTACATTACCAAGCAAATTTTTCCATTCATTCACTTCATTGTTGCCGATGCGTAACAGCGTATCGATTTTATTGTTTACAGTCACCGTTACATCATTGACGGCATCCATCGTCCAGCGGTTGTTGTAGGCAGCCAGGATGGCACCAAAAACCGTTTTCTTCGATAGCTGGTAATCGATGCCAACCCGCAGGTTATGTACATACCGCACGGGGTCACGGTTGCTGGCAGTGGCCGTTTCAATCACTTTTTGTCCGTTGGTTACTTTCCGGTAAAATTCAAAAAGCTGAATCTGGTGGCTGCGTGAAAAAGAATAACTACCGTAAAGATTCACTTTACCTTTGCGGTGGTTGACACTGATGTCTGCCGAACTTTCATCTTTATTGCCATAACCGCCGCTGGCGGAAAAGGAGCCGTTGGTGCCGTAATTCGCATTGCTTTTTAAAACGATGTTGATGTAACCGGCGTTGCCCTGGGCGTCGAGGTTTGCGGGTGGCGTGGTAATCACTTCTATCTTTTCTATATTATCTGCACTCATGCCGGCGAGCATTTGCACCACGGCTGTCAGTGGCATGTAATTGATCTTGCCGTTGATCATCACCACAACCCCGTTTTTTCCGTTGATCGCAAGGCTGTTGTTGTTGCGGTCGACGACTACCCCCGGCGAGCGTTCGAGCACATCCAGCGCCGTACTGCCGGCGGCGGTGATGCTGCCTGAAACATTGATGACCATGCGATCGATCTTCTGTTCAAACAATTGCTTTTTTGTTGAGACAGTGACGTGCTGCAATTCCGACTTGTCCGGGTAAAGCATTATTTTCGGCACGCTGATAGTCGCCGATGACCTGGTAACGGTCACGGGCATACTGTATACCTGTTTATACCCGGTAAAACTATACGCGAGCAGGTATTCCCCCTCTCCGATCTTTTCAAATGAATACTGGCCTTTGTCGTTAGCGATCGTGCCTTTGACCAGGGAAGAATCAGCCACCTTTACCAGGAGCACATTAGCCTGCGGCAATGGCCTGGTAGCAGAATCGGTGACGATCCCGGAAATGTTTGTCTGCGCAAACAGCACGAGGGGGCAGGCGGTGAAGCATGCAAAAATTAAATTCTTGTGACTGAAGATGCCTTTCATTGCAGTTGGGTTAAATCCGGGCAGGATGTGGCATTCATTGAATTACTGGTCTCAAGAAATATACGCGTTTAAATAGAAAGATGCAATAGCAGGAAGCAAAAAAGTGGATCGGTCTTGCTGACCGGTTTAATTGCACATCCTCACTGCCGATTCCCGGATGTTTGATCCTTTCTTCTTCCGGCTGACAGCTGATAGCTGAAAGCTGACCCCCTTCTTCCCTATGTTCCAGCGAAGTGAATCCGATTTTAATTATCTTGTCCACTGAAGACTTAACCCTTTTACCTAACTTATTAGAGCACAAATGAATCGGATCAAAGTAGCGGTGGTGGGAACCGGATTTATCGGGCCCGCACATGTGGAAGCGCTTCGTCGCTTGCCAAATATTGAGGTGGCCGCCCTCTGCGAGGCAACCAATGAATTAGCGGAAGAAAAGGCGAATGCCATGGGCATTCCGCGTTTTTACGTGTTCGACGACTTGCTGATGCAGGAAGATATCGTTGCCATTCATATCTGCACGCCCAACTTCCTGCATTTCCAGCAAAGCAAAGCGGCGCTGAAAGCCGGCAAACATGTGATTTGTGAAAAACCGCTCGCCAACAAAGTGGAAGAGGCGGAAGAACTGGTAGCCCTGGCAAAAGAAACCGGCCTGGTGAACGCCGTGCATTTTAACCTGCGGTATTACCCGCTGGTGCGCCAGATGAAAACCATGCGTGAGAAAGGCGATCTCGGGGAGATCCATTCCATCATGGGTTCGTACCTACAGGATTGGTTATTCTATAAAAATGATTATAATTGGCGCCTGGAGCCGGATAAATCCGGTGAATCGAGGGCGATCGCGGATATCGGTTCGCACCTGCTCGATGTAACCGAATACATCACGGGCCTGAGGATCACCGAAGTGATGGCCGATTTCTCCACCATCCATGATACCCGCCTGAAGCCCATGAAACGCGTGGAAACCTATTCCACCGAAACGCTACAGGCTTCGGATTACCAGGAAATACCCATCAATACCGAGGATCACGCCAACGTGATGCTGCGTTTTGACAATGGCCGCACCGGTGTTGTGACCGTGAGCCAGGTTTCTGCCGGGCGTAAGAACCGGTTAAACCTGGAGATCTCCGGGTCAACGTCTACTTATGAATGGAATTCGGAAAAACCGAACGAGATCTGGATCGGCAAACGTGATGGTCCGAACCAGGTGCTGATGAAGGATCCATCGCTGTTTTACCCCGAGGCGGTGAGCCTGATCAGTTTCCCCGGTGGACACAACGAAGGTTTTCCCGACACGTCGAAACAATTGTTCAAGGAAGTGTATACGGCGATTGCTGCGGGCAAACAACCCGACGCACCGACGTTCCCGACTTTCGCCGATGGTTTGCGGGAGCTGGTGATCTGCGAACGCATTATTGAAAGCAATAAGAAGCAGGCCTGGGTGAAGATCTAAGTTGATATTACCTTTTCAAGCCGCCGCGGTGTTTTCCGCGGCGGCTTTTTGTTGCGGGCCGCTTCGGGCGCTCGTGTCAAGCGGATAAAATTGATTTTTTGGGAGGTATTTTATCTCACGTGGATTTAAAATGATCAACCGGATACACGCAATAACTAAATAATCGCCGGGCTCTCAAGCCCCGCCAGGGGCGATGTATCGGTAGACCGTGGATCCACAACGACAAAATGCCGTAGGCATGGTGTATCGCGTCAGAGCGTAGGTGAATTCACATTTCATACACCGTACCTACGGCACTCCCTTTGTCTACCTACGTATGCTAACAATACGTTGGTCGAGTAGACCGAAGCATTTCAGCTTCAGTCGCTCACGGGTAGGGTCGAACAGTGGCGCATTAAGTTGTTGCTCATGTTTCCACCGCCCGCCTCGTCAAACGCAGCGTGCGCATTTAACGCACTGCGCTTTCCTAATAA
>JBBSSY010000522.1:0-3173 GCA_038241595.1 Chitinophagales bacterium
AACAGCGATGCAATAAATAAGATTAAAGGTTCGTGAAAGAAAACGATTTTTTAACAGTATGTGAGCGGTCTTTCGTACCGCAACTGCTTTTATACAAAATAATTTTACAGTTGATTTTTCGATATACCTTTGTCACAGATCGGTCAAGTGAATGAAAGCGCAGGTATTTTTTAATTAACCAGTTTAACGTGGGTAAGAACCTTAATAAAGTATCCTCAGCCGGGCTGTTGATTGCTTTAGGCATCATATACGGAGACATCGGAACATCGCCACTCTACGTTTTCAATTCAATTATCGGGGGTAAGGTTATTTCGGAAGAACTTATCATCGGGACGCTTTCCTGTATCATCTGGACGTTGACCCTGCAGACTACCATTAAATATGTAATGCTCGTGTTGCAGGCCGATAACAAAGGAGAAGGTGGCACCTTTGCCTTGTACGCGCTCGTAAGACGTCAGAGGAAATGGCTCGTCATGCCTGCCATGCTTGGCGGAGCAGCGTTGCTTGCAGACGGCATTATCACTCCACCCATTTCCATCACTTCCGCAATCGAAGGATTACAGGAACTGCCTGCGCTCAGGAACCTGGGAGACAATACCATCGTCTATATGGTGCTGGGCATACTCTGTGTTTTCTTCTTTTTCCAGCAATTTGGTACCGGTGCCATAGGTAAGCTATTCGGCCCGGTGATGCTGGTGTGGTTTACCATGCTGGCAGTGCTCGGCCTGTACCATATCGCCGACGACCTGTCGATCTTCAAGGCCCTCAGTCCATATTATGCGTTGAACTTCCTGATTACCTACCCGCAGGGTTACTGGCTGCTTGGCGCCGTTTTCCTTTGTACCACGGGTGGTGAAGCATTGTACAGCGATCTTGGCCATTGCGGCCGCGGCAATATTCGCATGTCCTGGATCTATGTCAAGTCCTGCCTCGTGATCAATTATTTTGGCCAGGCAGCGTATTTGCTCGCCAACCGGCAAAACCTGTTGATCAGTGACCAGATAAAGGAACAAATGGGTATCAATGCTTTTTACGACCTGATGCCAGAATGGTTTATTATTCCAGGTGTAATAATAGCCACCAGTGCCGCTATCATAGCCAGCCAGGCCATGATTACCGGTTCTTTTACCCTTATTGGCGAAGCCATGCGGTTAAACCTGTGGCCGAAACTAAAGGTCAGGTACCCTTCCGAAGAAAAGGGACAATTATTTATACCGAGTATCAATATCATGCTTTTTATCGGTTGCGTTTTTATTGTATTCCATTTCAGGGAATCGTCCAAGATGGAAGCAGCGTACGGCCTGGCAATTATTGTTACGATGCTGTCCACTACGATCCTGTTCTCTAATTACCTTGTTTCGCGCCGGGTGAAGCCGGTGCTGATTTATGTTTTTCTCATCGGTTATTCCATCATAGAGATTTCTTTCCTGATCGCCCTGCTGCAGAAATTTGTTCACGGCGGCTATATTACGCTGCTGCTGGGTGGACTGATGTTTATGGTCATGTATGTCTGGTACCGGAGCCGGAAGATCAAGAACCGGTACATTGAATTTGTTCGGCTGGAACATTATATCCCGCAGATCCAGGAATTGAGCAATGACAGAACGGTTCCAAAACACGCCACACACCTGGTTTACCTGTCGAGTGCCAATAACCCCAAGGAAATTGAGCATAAAATCATTTATTCGATCCTTAACAAAAAGCCGAAACGCGCTGACATTTACTGGTTCGTACACGTCGATACGCTAGATGACCCGTATACCTGCGAATATTCCGTGTCGCATATCATACCCAATGATATCATTCGCGTGGAATTCCGGCTGGGTTTCCGTATGGAACCCAAGCTCAACCTGTTCTTCCGAAAGGTAGTGGAAGACCTGGTGAACAACAACGAAGTAAATATCACCAGCCGTTACGAAAGCCTGGAACGCAATAATGTGGTGGGTGACTTCCAGTTTATCGTGATGGAAAAGTACCTGAGCCAGGACAACGAGTTGCCATTCTTTGAAAAGATCATCATGAAACTTCATTTTATGATCAAGGAATGGGGACTGTCGGAGGAACGTGGTTTCGGGCTTGATCCGTCGAATGTGGTCATTGAGAAATTCCCGCTCATCATTGCGCCGGTTTCCAACCTGCGATTGAAACGCGTTGACTTTTTTGAGGAATAACCGCACACGCCACCTGTCTGAAAATATTTTCTGTAATGTAAAGCAACCTTTTTACATTTATACCCGATTCATATAACCGAACGCCTGACGCGCGCTCATCACGGACGTCTTCCAATATCCCATCCAGACCTTCTCTTATTGTATTTCGTACCATATTGAAATTTTCAGGACTATCCGCTAAAAAGTGTCCATTGCTTTTAGCTGCCCGGGCATTAATAAGTCATCAATAAACTGTTGTATATGAAAAAGACGTCCGGTAAAAGACCACCCCGTTCTTTTACCTCTGCATTAACCAGCATTGCAATCGCTGCCATTGTGTTTTCTGGCTGTATGAAAGACAAACCCAAAGAGCCCCCAGTCCCACTGTTTCCCGGGGATTATAAACAGTATAACCTGGTGGGAACAAACAACGCATTTAGTCCCATGCGTATAGATCCGCTGTTAGGCAATGCGTGGGGACTGTCTTTCAGTTCGGGCGGCACACCCTGGATCTCGGCCCAGGCTTCTCATGTAAGCACCGTGTACGATAAAGATGGTAACCAGGCGCGGGCTGCGGTTGCCATCCCGTCACCAAATGCGCCGACCGGGGGAAATCCTACCGGAACGGTTTTTAATGGTTCAAGTGACTTCGTATTGTCCAATGGCCAGCCGGCACGATTTATTTTTGTTGGTGTAGATGGCGTGGTCTCGGGTTGGAGCGCCGCCGCGGGAAATACAGCCATCAGGGTCATTAACAACTCCGGCAGTTCTGCATACACCGGTTTGGCGATTGCGGCAGATAAAGGCGCAAACTTCCTCTATGCGGCCAATTTCCGTACAAACAACATCGATGTGTTTGATAAAAACTATGGCTCAGTCACCAAGGCCTTCAAGGACCCTAATCTACCAATGGGATATGCACCTTACAACATCCAGAATGTAGGCGATACGATTTATGTGTTATACGCTAAAGTGGGCGCGAATGGCAAAGAAGAGGCAGGCATGGGCAATGGCCTGATAAGC
>JBBSSY010000523.1:0-3166 GCA_038241595.1 Chitinophagales bacterium
ATAATTATCGATCCGAAAGACTAATATGTACGCACTCGTCGACTGCAATAATTTCTATGCGTCCTGTGAACGTGTGTTCGACCCGTCGCTGGAGGGCCGCCCGTTAATCGTTTTGAGCAACAACGACGGCTGCGCCATTGCACGCAGTGAGGAAGCAAAAGCCATCGGCATTAATATGGGTACACCGACGTTCATGCTGGAAGACATCATCAAACAACATGACGTAGCTGTCTTTTCGTCCAATTACACATTATATGGCGACATGAGCGACCGCGTGATGAAAATACTAGGCAGTTTTGCGCCGTCCATTGAAATGTATTCGATCGACGAGGCATTTTTAGACCTGTCGCAGCTGAAGTACGAAAACCTGTTTGAGCTGGGCGTCACGCTGAAGAAACAGGTGACGCAATACACCGGCATCCCGGTCTCCGTGGGCATTGCGCCGACAAAAACCCTGGCGAAACTGGCCAACCGGTATGCGAAAAAAAGCCATAAAAAGCCGGGTGTATACTGGTTGAAAGATGGGCTGACGACCATTGAGGTTCTTGAAAAAACACCTGTTGGTGACATCTGGGGCATCGGCAGACAACACGAAAAACTGCTGCTGAACAATGGCATTAAAACAGCGGCTGCACTCACACGCACACCGGACGAATGGATCCGCAAAAACATGTCGGTGGTTGGACAACGTTTGGTCAACGAACTGCGCGGGGTTTCTTCCATTGCCTGGGAACCGGACATCGCTGCCAAAAAAGAGATCTGCATTTCGCGCTCTTTTGGCAAAATGGTCACCGATAAAAACGAACTGCAGGAAGCGGTGGCCAACTACGCGGGAACGGTCGCGCAAAAACTGCGGAAGCAGGATGGTTGCGCACGCAAACTGCACGTCTTTATAGAAACAAATTCTTTCCGCACCGACCTGCAGCAATACTTCCGCTCCATCGATAGGCCATTGCCGGTGGCCACTAACAGCAGCAATGAACTGATCGGCTACGCGCTTAAATCGCTCGATATTATTTTCAGCAACGGTTTTGAATTTTTAAAGGCGGGTGTTATCGCCAAAGACATCGTGCCTGCAAATACGATACAGCAAGGGATGTTCGATACAAACGACCGCCCGCGCAACGAACAACTCATGGCGACGCTTGACAAGGTGAATAAGACATTTGGGCGCGATTTGGTGCGTTTTGCGGTGCAGGGGTATGAGAAGAAATGGAAGCTGCGCTGCGCACATGTTTCGCAACGGTATACCACGAACCTAAACGAATTGCTAACCATCAAGATCTGACATGTTTAATCCTTTTGCCTTGTTAACAACACCGTTGCTGAACGCTTTTATACGCGCCGGCAAGACGATATTCGTACGCCAGACGTTCCGGCGTGGCCTGTTCCACGCGGGCGATGACGTAAAAGGTGCTTATATCTTTACGCATTATAACGACATCGGCCATGCGGAATTTCACTATGGCGCGATAAACCACGACAGCGGCAAGTTTTTATACCAATGGGATGACCTGTTGCAGCGGCGTAAATTACAGGTTGCAGCGGCCAACCCCGCCGGATTTCGTATTTATTCCACGGTGTTTGAGAACGACTGGGAAAATCACATTACCGACCCGTTAAAAGAAAGGGTGAAAAGATACGTGGAATCCGACCTCGGCTGGCGGCCGTCAAGGGCGGATACAGTAATATTTGATATTTATGTTACCTATGGCGAACTTTACGTTCGGATCAGGTTGCGCGGCCAGCAGGTACGGGTAAAATTGTCCGATATAGAAAAAGAAAAAGACTATGTGTTATGACATTTCATTTTCCACCAGCATTGAACTGATAGCAGATTATCTGCCAGAGATCTCGATGGAGGGGCAGCTTGCCATTGATTTTGAGAACGCCGTTCACGTCATCGCGCAGGCGCATCGCAGGTACCCGGTGATCGTGCAGGAGGATGGCCGGTATTCGCTGCAACCTTTTGAATGGGGGGTGATCGCCGATTATATGGACAGTCCGGACAAGGTTAAAAAAGGCCGTGCGAGCATGTGCAATGCGCGCAGTGAGAAGATCATCGGCGACCGTCGTTCCTACTGGCATCGCATCCGCAACAAGCGGTGCCTGATCCCCGTAACCGGCATTTATGAACACCGGGAAATAAAGGGCTGGAAAAATAAGGTGCCGTATTTCGTCCGCATCAAGGACCGTCCGTTGTTTTGTATTCCCGGCCTCTATCATTATTCCCCGGTTCCAGATCTCGAAACCGGCGAGGTGCGAGGTACGTTTACATTGATCACCCGCGGCGCCAACGCCGTGATGCAGCAGATCCACAATGGTGGCGAAAACGCTTTTCGCATGCCCCTTTTTCTACAGGGTAAAGAGCAGGAACTTGCCTGGCTGCAACCAGAACTCGCGGATGAAAGCCTTAGTGATATCCTGTCGTATGAGCTGCCGTCTGAATCGCTTGAATACTGGCCGGTCTATTCTATCCGAACGACAAAAGAAAGACCCGACAATCTTTTCAAAACAGATCCGTTTAGCTGGGAAAACCTACCACCTCTCGGTAACGACCACCCGAAGGAAAACCTGCTCTTCGGATAACGTCAACTGCATGGAACAAACACACCAGAAAAAACTTTAAACCTTAAACTTTAAACTTCTTCATTTCCCCAGGCGGTTATCATCACATTCCGCTGACCGCCGCGGTTGCGGTGTTCACACAGGTAGATTCCCTGCCAGGTACCCAGCGCGAGGCGGCCGTTTTGGATGGGTATCAGCACCGAACAGCCGAGCATGGCTGCTTTCAGGTGTGCGGGCATGTCATCGGAGCCTTCATCATCATGTTTATAGTCCGGATCATTTTCTGGTACGGCCTTGTTGAAATACATTTCGAAATCCTTCCTCACAGTCGGGTCCGCATCTTCATTGATGCTTAGGGAGGCCGAGGTATGTTGGATAAAAACCTGGCATAGTCCTGTTGTTAGGGTATTAATTTGGGGCACGGCCCTGACGATGTCGTCGGTGATCAAGTGAAACCCTCTCCTCCTTTCGGCCAACCGCAAAGCCTGCTGAATGATTTTCATAGTATACTGGTGATTAATGGCTAAAATTAGTCAAAGAATGCGGAATCTATTGCTGCTAATTATTGATTGCTGATAGCCGATTGCTGATTGAGATC